>DATFYV010000288.1:0-6541 GCA_035314845.1 Candidatus Acidiferrum sp. | reverse complement strand
GCGTCGATCCTGGCAAAAACCCACCGCGACGCGCGCATGGAGGAATGGCACGCCGTCTACCCGCAGTACGGGCTAGCGCAGCACAAAGGCTACGCCACCGCCGAACACTTGGCAGCGCTGCGCCAGCACGGCCCTTCACCGCTGCACAGGCAATCCTTTGCGCCCGTGCGCGAGTCGCGCTGCTGGGCGGCGGGCGCCGAGCAGGCGCCGTTGCCGCTGGAAGCACTCTAGAAGTTCGCTAAGAATCGACGGAAAATCTTTTCTTCGTGGCTTCGCCTCGTCTTCGCCGGGGAGTTTCCTGCTAGCCATGGGGATAACTGCCTGCTCACACCTCCGCCAAGGTTCGTTGACTTGCCTTTTTGCCGCCTGCTAGCGTACGAGCATGGCGTTGCGGCTCCACCAGCTTCCGCAACGATGTTCAGGAGAACGTCTCGGACGCTTCACCACGGAGAGCCCGGCCGTATCGCGGCCGCATCTTTCCACGTCCCGGTTTTCGCATGGCCTATAACAAAAGCAAATTCGTTGAGTCGGCGCAGAAGCTCTTAAATCAGGGCAAAGTCCCGCAGGCGATCAGCGAATATCAGCAGATCCTGAAATTCGAGCCGCGCGATCAGGTCACGTTGATGACCGTTGGTGAGCTGTACATCCGCCAGGGCGAAACCTTTCAAGCCATCGACTACTTCGAACGCCTGGCGCAAATTTTCGTCGGAGATGGTTTTCTCACCAAAGCTATCGCGGTTTATAAGCGCATCGCCAAGCTGGCCCCTGAAGAAATTCGCCCCCTCGAGAAGCTCGCCGATCTCTACGTGCAACAAGGGGTGATGAGCGAGGCCCGGCCGCTCTTTCTGCAGTTGGCGGAAATTCACCTGAAAAATAATCGCCAGCCGGAAGCCGTTGGCTTGCTCAAGAAGCTGCTCCTCGCGGAACCGGACAATCTGCGCATTCAGGTGCGCCTCGCTGACCTGTATCAGGCCATGGGCCAGGCCCGCGAAGCCATCGATACCTACGTCTCCGCCGCGCAGCGCGCCATCGCGCGGGGTGACCACGCGGAATGCGAACGGCTGGCTGATAAGGCGCTGAAGCTGGAGTCCCACAACCTCGCCGCGCTAACGGTCAAGGCCCGCTCCGCTACCGCGCAAGGCAATGCCGTCGCCGCCATCGCCTTGCTCGAACAGGTTCCCGATCTGGAAAAAGGCGGCGAACAGACGGAACTGCTGTTGGACCTGTATCTTAAAAATGCCAAGTGGGAGCCCGCCAACGCGTTGGCCATGCGCGTTTTTGAAGCCGACGAGAAGAATTTCGGCCCCACACAGAAACTCATCGAGGCGCTGCTCGAGTCCGGCCAGGGCGAAAAAGCCATGGCCATCCTCCAGAAGTCGCGCATTCCGATGATTGACGCCGGGGAGCACGAAGTCGTGAGCCGCCTGCTCAACGAATTGGCTGCCCGCCTGCCCGGACGCATTGAGCCGCTGGAGTGGCTGGTTGACACCTACGGGCGCACCAGCGATTCCTTCCGTTTACCGGATGCCCTTGCGCAACTCGGCGACGCTTTGGTGGCGGCGAAGCAGCTTGATCGCGCCAAGCAGGTGTTCGGGCAACTCGTGGACCGCGAGCCGGAAAGCGATTCCGCCAAGCGCAAGCTCAACGACGTGATGCGCAAGATGGGATTGCTCGCCGCAGAGCCTGCGCCCGAGGCCCTCCCGGAGGTTCACGAGCTTGAACTTCCCAAAGCGGCGGCGCCCAAAGTACGCCCTGACCTTCCGTCCCCAGAGCCCGTCGCGCTTGCCAAGCCGAAAGCGCCGGCGGAAGCAGCGCTGGATGAAGAGACGGAAAAATTCATCGCCCAATCGCTCACGGATGTGGATCTTTTTGCCAGCTACGGCCTGACCCAGAAAGCCATCGGACTGCTGGAAGCGATTCTTCGCCGCGCGCCTCGCCACACGCCCACGCTGGAAAAACTGCTGGACTTTGTGCTCGGCGCGGGTGATGACCGCCGCACCGCGGAACTCGCCGCGCACCTCGAACAGATTCACCAGGAGCGTGGCGACACGCGCAGTGCCGAGCGATTCGGAGAATTGCGCCGCCGCTTCCAGCGCGCCGCTGGTTTGACCGACCAAGAATTGACCGCTGCCCCCGCCGCGGTTACCGCGCCGCCCGCTGAGCTCTCCGCTGAGTTGCCAGAGATGGAGGTCGCGCCGGATGTTCCCGGAGCGCAGCACGGTTCAGAGCAAGTCAGCGCCTCGCAAGTTGCCACTGGCCAGGAACTGCACGAGGTTGACCTTTCGGATGAATGGGCGTCCCTCCTGGGCAATTCATTGGAGGGGGAGGTTGCGCAGGCTCCTGTGCCTTCGCTCCCGGCGGTGCCCAACGAGACCGCCGTCACGAAGGACGAGGCATCCACGGAGGAATTTTCGCTTCCGACATTCGAAGCAGAAACGCCGGTTCAGGTCAGCGCTGCTGGAGCCCCAACTGAAGCTGCGGCGGAAATTGAAGAATTTTCCTTGGGCGAAGAACCGCCGGTGCATGCTTCCTCTGCCGCTAGCGATGAGCGAGCACCGGCTTGGTCGATCGACGCACACGAGTCCTCCGTTCCCGAGAGCCACGAGCCCGCGGAGGGGATTTCGGCACTGCACAGCGAATTCGCCGAGATTTCCGCTGGCCTACCGGCCCACACGGACGTCGAATTTGCGTTGCCGGAAGAAATATCTGAAACGCCGATCGAAACTCACGAAGAGCGCGCGGTTCCCGTGCAGGAAATATCCGTTGAGGAACCGGAGGTTGCAGAACCTATTCTCATCGAGGCGGACTCTGTGGTGGTGACGGCGGAAAGCGCCGCCGACCATGCGGCCCCAGAACTGCACGCTAGCGCTGCCGAGCCTCCGCTGCAGGCCAAGCCGCACCTTGCCGATGCACCGCTCGAACTTGAACTCGACCAGGACTACGAGTTGGTTCTCGATCCCGAAGCGCTGGTGCCGGCCTACGACCAAAAACCGCCGGAACACCCGGTAGTTCCTGTTGAGCCCGGTCGTCAGGAACCGGTGCACGCCGCGAGCGCGAATTTCACTACCGACCAATTTCTTGCTGATCTCGCCAGCGAAATGGGCGAGTTGGGCATCGGGGATCTGAGCCAGCATTCCGCTGAACCGCTCCCGGCCCCCCCATTGGAGGTCAGTTCGAACGGACAGGCTCCCGCGCCTACCGGGGAGTCGGCCCCGTTGAAAGAAGTTTTCGATGAATTTCGCGCTGAGCTCGGCGAAATGGGTTCCGAAGGCGAGGACCTGGAAACGCACTACAACCTGGGCGTCGCCTATCGCGAAATGGGATTGCTTGAAGAAGCCATCAGCGAATTTCAGAAAGTGGCGCAAGCCTGCGATCGCGGGCGGCCATTTCGCTACCTGATGCAGTGTTGCACGCTGCTGGGCTTGGCATTCATTGAAAAGGGCCAGCCGCGAATCGCCGCCATCTGGTATGAACGTGCGTTGCAGACCCCGGGCCTCGGGCCGGACAGTGTGCTCGCCTTGCGGTATGATTTGGGTGTAGCCCAGGAAACGGCCGGAGATCACGAAGCGGCGCTGAAGAGTTTTTCTCACGTATACGCGATGAACATCGACTATCGCGATGTTGCCGAGCGCATCAGCGCTCTTCAGAAAACCAGCCGCTGAAGCGGATTTCCGCGCAATTACGGCTAGTCCCCGGCGCCGCTATGTTGGCCGTCCGGAAAAACGGGTTCCGCTCACTTATGAATCGTGTTCTTCGCGTACTGTTGATACTTTTGTGTTTTGAGATGGGCGCGCTGCTCCTGTACCTCCCGTGGTCCGTCTACTGGGATCAGAACTATTTCCTCAGCCACTTTCCATCCCTGATTCCCGTGCTGCTTCACCCTTCGTTCCGCGGCGCGGTAAGCGGCATAGGAGTTCTGGACATTATTCTGGCCGTTAGCCTGATCACGCAACGCCACCCTCAGCCCGCACAAACGCTGTGAGGCAACGCGAGAATCTATAAGACCGCTATCTATGTCTACGGAACCCCCCGCAGGAAAAATTCTCTGCTACGTGACGGATCGTTCTGTCTGGCCGGCAGGGGAGGATGCGCTCGGGTGCGTATATGCGAAGATCGCCATCGCCGCGGCCGCTGGCGTTGACTGGATCCAGATACGAGAAAAAGACCTCGCTGCTGGCGAGTTAGCGAAACTGGCGCGCACGGCGTTACAGGCGTGCTCCAGGACTCCCGCGAAGATATTCATCAACGATCGTATGGATGTAGCTCTTGCCGAGGGCGCCGCCGGGGTGCACCTGGGAGAAAACTCAATTTCCGCCGGGGAGGTTCGCACACTTCTGCGCTGCACAAGTCATGCGGCCGCAGGATTTTTGACGGGCGTTTCCTGTCATTCGGTCGGATCGGCACAACGGGCCGCCGATTCCGGCGCCGACTATGTGATCTTCGGTCCGGTCTTCCCGACACCGTCCAAAGCTAAGTACGGACCGGAGCAAGGCTTGCAAATGCTGGCAGAGGTTTGTCGAGCAGTGCGAATTCCGGTGCTGGCCATCGGCGGCGTCAATTTGGAAAACGCCGCAGCGTGTGCCGACGCCGGCGCTGCCGGCATCGCCGCCATTCGATTATTCCAGGAAGCTGCGGAACTCCCCGCTGTTATCGCTCGATTACGATCGCTGCATTGAGGTGCGACGCAAAGAGGCATCTCCGGACGCCGCGGCCTTGTGAGCTTTCTTGCATTGATACATTTGCCGGTCGGCCTTCTCCAGCAAATCCTGCGCGGTGCGTCCGTCGTCCGGATATAGTCCGATTCCGATGCTCACTTTGAGCGAGGGCGCCTCGTCGCTGTTTTGCAGTCGCTCCTCGATGCGGCGGGCCACCTGTTCCGCCATCCGCAGATTCGAGTCGATCAGCACTACCGCGAATTCATCTCCGCCATAGCGGGCCGCGAGATCCGTTCCCCGGCACTGTTCCTTCAGCACCGCCGCCAGCCGTTTCAGCGCCCGGTTGCCGGCCAAATGCCCAAGGCGATCGTTGATGCTCTTTAAATCATCCAAGTCCAACAGCAGCAACGTGAATTGCCGCAAACTCCGTTCCGTTCGCCGAACTTCACTTTCCAGCTTGTCCAGGAATTCCCGGTAATTTGCCAGTCCGGTCAGTGCGTCATGTGTCGCCTGGTAGCGCATCTCTTCTTCGTTCTTTTTCCGGTCGGTAACATCCAGGCGCATCCCAATGCATCCGATGATTTCCCCGCCCGCCGCGCGCAATGGCGATAACTGCACTTCGTAATAACGATCCTTTCGCGTGTATTCGAAATGCGAGGGCAGGCCTTGAATAGCTTCATAGTGCTGCGCTATTGGGGGGGCATGGCGATCCGCACAATCCAAGAACTCACCCACGTTGTGGCCCATCAGCGCCCCCGGGCGAATCCGCGACCACGGTTGTCCAGCCCCCCAATTCGACGTGATGCGTAAGTCTTTATCCGTAGTCCAGACCAGCGCGGGCATCTGTTCCGCCACCAGTCGCAGCTGTGCCTCCGCAGGCACATCGCTTCCCGCCCATTCCAGCGCCTCTGCCCGCTCCAACACACCGATCAATTGTCCTTCCGCATCGCGGATGCCCGTGCGCTTGGCCATGATCCGCACGCGCATCCCGCTTTTCGTGAGCCGTTCGGTGCTGTCCCAATGCATTAATTCGCCTTGTTGCGCTTTATTCAGCAACGCTTCCAGACCAGGAGTTTCATACAGTGGCACCAGCCTGCGCAGTGGCTGGCCAACGATCTCGTGCGCGCCATATCCATAGAGGGCCTCCGCTCCCTGGCTCCAGCGCTCGATGGTGCCATCGAGCGCCATGGCCAGCACCGCGTCGTCGTTCGATTCCAGTATGGCGGCGAGCAACAGCTCCGAGCGCAATGGGTTGGGCATCAGGTCCTGACGATTTTTCGGAACGGGAGAGGTCGTTCGCGTGCGGCTTACCGGGTTAACCGTGGCCGAGAGGAGGGAGCCAACGGCGGATGGCGTCGCCGCCAAATCCTTGGCGGCTTGCGTGGCGCTTAGTTTAGCAATCGCTTAGTAGCTCGCAAGTTTCACGCCCGCGCGGTGTTCGCAAGCAGTCACCGTTCTAAAGGACAGTTCGGGTTTAATTTCGTACCATGCGTCTGATAGAGTTGGTTTCTACTTTTTTCGCCTGATGCGCGCTCACCCCGCCAGCCATCTGCCCATGGGCTTCAGCGATTCCGTGTGGTCGCACACCACGCGCAGCACCGCGGTCAGCGGGATGGCCAGCAACAATCCCATTCCGCCCCACAACCAGCCCCAAAAGAGCAGCGCGATGGTGATGGCCACGGCATTCAATTGCACCCGCTTGCCAACGATATGCGGCGCGATAAGGTTCAAGGCGAAAATATGAATCCCCAGAAGGACCGCCGCGATCAGCAAAAACCAGCCCACCGTCGTATATTTCGCCAGCGCCAGCAAAAATGCCGGCAACCACGACAGCACCACGCCGATATACGGCACCATGTTCAGCAATCCGGAAGCGATGCCCAGCA
>DATFYV010000287.1:0-6183 GCA_035314845.1 Candidatus Acidiferrum sp. | reverse complement strand
GCGGGAGACGCTGGTATCGTTGCGCGCCGCCTCAATGCGAGCCCAGCGGGCAAGGGTTTCCTCGAGGGTGATGGTTATGTTGCGAAGTTTGGGCCTCGTTGACACGAAGACAGTGTAACACGAAAACCGTGTCAATGGCTGAGATTGAGGCAAAAAAGTGGCTCCGGATCGCCCCGGAGCCACGTTCTTGAGAATAACGGCCAAAGGAGAAAAAACCCGGGTCTTCAAGACCGGGCCCGCAAACGCGAAAAGTTAGTCGCCGGCTACCGCTTCCGCTTGCTCCTGCTTGGCCGGAGCGATGCTCACCGGCTTGCCAGCGTTAGCGAAATTGGCCGGCGTGGCCTTGGCGATGTCCGAAACCGTGCCGATTTGCACCACCGTCGGCTGGGGCTTCTTCAGCACCAACTCTTCGTAGATGGCACGCACTTTGGCTTGTTCCGCTAGGGCCTGCTTGCGGCGAATGCGATCTTCCTCAGAAGCGGTGAGAGGAATGTCGTGCTCCAAATGCCGCACGCGAGCCGCATCGTTGGCGTCAATCACCAGTGAATGCTCGAAGGACTCGAGACCCACAGCCTTGCCCTTGGCGTAAATCTCGTGCTTGCCGTGATTCTTGTACCACTCGGCAACCGTCGCATTCTTGTGCATGTTCTCGATGATCTGCCGCCAGCCCACGCCCGTATTGTACGCGCAGAAGGAAATTTCACCCTGCTGCGTGGCGTAAGGGATGATGCACATTTCCGTGCGGCGGAAATCGTAGTTGAACAAGTCCTGGAACCACATGCCTGCGATGAATAGGAAGTTCCACGGATCCTGGCGGCGCTTCATGGCGTCGTCAAACCCGCGATCCGGCGAAGTCCGCCCATACTTGGTCGTCGCCTTCTTCGTCAGCGCCCAGGTCTTATCGAACTTCTTGAACAGGTCGTACAGTTTCAGGCCCTTCGGTCCTTGAAACGGCTTGTAATTCTTCAAGAGCGCCATGGCCATCATGAAATTAGAAAAAGTCCGGCCGCGCGCCGCGTCCGTGATGTCCGTCACGTCTTTGGTGAGCTGCACGGCATCCAGGAAGCGTGGCACCGGCGCCCATTCCTTGGTCTCTTTGTTGATCATCAGCGCCGTGCCCACTCCGCAGTTCGGGTGGCAGCCGCAGGAGAGCGATCCCCATTGCGAATCCTGCCCCTTCACCATGTCCGAGAAGCCGGCGAAGGTGCTGATGAACGAAATCGGGAACCAGTCGCGCGTCGGCTCCACTTTGCCGACCTGCGTGCTCACGTCCTTGGCCAAGTGCGAAAGCGTATAGCGCTGGCGCAAACGGCGTTCCGGCGTAATGTCCTCATCGCGGCCGGTAAAGGAAACCGGCTGGAAGCTCACAAACGCGATTTTCTTGGGATTCTCCATCGCAAACTTCACAACCGTTCCAACCTGATCGTTGTTCACGTTGTTGACGATGGTGACCACCAACACGATTTCAATGCCCGCTTCATGCATGTTCTCAATGGCGCGCAGTTTCACGTCAAACAGGTTGCCGATCTGCCGATGCCCGTTGGCGTCGTTCCCAATGCCGTCAAATTGCAGGTAGGCGTAGCGCATACCCGCCTCAAAGGCCTTCTTGCAAAACTCCTTGCTCTTGGCAAACTCGATGCCGTTGGTCGCTGCCTGCACGCTGTTGTAACCGATTTTGCGTGCGTGCTTCACGGCGTCCAGGAAGTACGGGCTCATGGTCGGCTCGCCGCCGCTGAACTGCACAGACATCTGCCGGCGCGGCTTAATCTTTAGCGCGTTATCCAGAATTTCCTGAATCTCTTCCCATCCCAGTTCATGCACGTACCCGACCTGGTTGGCGTCCATGAAGCAGGGATCACACATCATGTTGCAACGGTTGGTCAAATCCACGGTCAGCACTGAGCCGCGGCCATACCGGACGGTAGAAGACCCGTGCTTGTGCAAATCTTCGTCATTGTGTGCGGGAATATCGCGACCGGGATACTGCTTCTCAATCCAGTTCAGCCACTTCGAGTCGATGGCCATCATGTCTTCGTAGTGGCCGTGCAGCGGGCATTCCTTCACCATCCATACCTGGCCGTCGCGCTCGATAATCTGCGCCTTAATCTCGCCAATCTTCTCGCTCATCAAATCGCGCCAATCCTTCTTACCCGCGATGATGGCCTCGCGCGCCTCTTTCACGCAAGCGGGACACAGCGAATCGGTTTGCCGCGGGAAGCCCAGCGTCGGCTTGGTCTTCTCCCACGATTTCAGCAGCGGCTTATCCGACCATTGCGGTGTCACGGATGGATTGGGATTTTTTTTGTTGAAATGCTGAATGGTGTCGAACGTGATGCCTGCGGTTTTGCAGATTGCCCAATCGATGCTGCGGAAGATCTGCGTGCTCACGCGATTTGCCATAGACTCCTACCCCTCGCTTTCGAAAAGTGCGTTTTCAGTTTGTGCTGTTGAGCGGCGCCCAAACTGCCCCCAGGGCCCGTTTCGAATAGCCAATAACGTACCACGCTCATGGAGTACGTTACATAAGTCTTTCTGCAGCTATAGTTTGAAGGTAAAGGGCAGGGGACACCAGTGGGAAGCGTTGAACGGCGAAAAAAGCGGGTCGAACGGCAAAATAGCGGCTTGGAGGGTGAAATGGCCCGCCCATTGGAAGGGTTACTCCTAGTGCATGCGGTCCAGAAGTTTCGCTCTGCGGCCTATTCGTTTAGGGTTGGGCGGAGTACAGCGATGACGAAATGCGCGAAATGCGAAGCACTTTCATCCAGTTGCAGCCAGCGCACCACGCAGTGGTCGGCAAGATACTTAGCTACGCGCGCCTCTGGTATCCCCAGGTGTTCCGCCAGTTGCGGCTTGATGGATTCCGCCCCGCGCCGGCTGGTCCCGCCGCGCAGCAGGTTGCCGATGGCCACGCGCAGCGTTTGGCAGGCTTCCACATAGTAATAGCTGGTCAGGTCCGAATCGGACAGCAGGAACACACCTGGGCCGACAGGGGCCTGTACCGTGTCGTCGAGTTTTGCGGGCTCGCAGGTGAGCAGCCGGCGAAATTGCATCTCTAGCAGACTGAGCCGCGAAGACAAGCCCGGATCGCCATAGCGGCCTTTGACGCTGGGACCGCTGAAGTCCGCGGGGGGCTCGACGGGCAACGGAGGGACCGGTCGCCGGACCGCGAGCGCCGGTGGCGGCTCGTCAGGGATGTGCTCGGCAGGCTTCCGCGGCGCGGCATGACCGCTACGGGAAAAGCGCTGCGACTCCCGCCGCGGGCGCGCCGGCGAAGCTGCAGCAGCTGTAACCTGCGGGCTCGGCTCTCCAGTGGGCGTGCCAACGGCAGCACCGGTGGCCTTGCGGCGATTGCGACCCCCGCGGCGGCCGCGGCGCCGGCGCTTCGCTTCCGGGCCCGCTGAGCCGTCGGATGGCAGAGGAGCACCGTCCGTTGCGGCTTGCACTTCGCTGCTCATGGCTACCACGGATTCGAACATTTCCGCCGTTTGCTCAAACGGCACGTCGGGCGTGGGCATCGTAAGCGCGAATCCAGGCGCTTCAAGGATCCCCGTTTCGCGGGATGATGCCGTACCTCCATCGCCAGCAACTGCTACCGAGCCTGCTGTCGGCACATGGCCCAGACGCGTAGCGGCGTCCACGGCTTTGGTCTTCCAATCCGCGCGACGAAAGCGTTCCGCGGCGGTGCAGTACCACTTTCCGGCGTCGGCATTCAGCCCCGCCGTTTCAAAATGGCGCGCCAGTTCAAACGCCACCATCGCATCCTGCGTCTTTTCGTAAAGACTGGACAGTTGTCCGGCGGGATCCTTGCTGGTGCGGGCGCGGCGAATGCGCGCGGTAATCTGTTTCCAGTCAGCCATACGTTGCTGGGCATTGTAGCAGTGGAACGTCCGAACGGCCAGCAAAGTGATGCGGAGCGCGCGCCGTAGATTTTTTCCTGTAGGTACGGATTGCTGATTGACTGCGTGTAACGGTGTGAGTATCCTCAGCTTAGGAATGCTGGAGACCATCATGGGACATCTGCAAAAAGTCGTGGCCGCGATGTTATCCATTGGCTTGCTCGGAGCGCCCGCTTGGGCCGCGCCCGCGCCGGCCGTGCAGCTCGGAATCGTGGTGTACGCCGATCATGCACGATTGGGCACCGGATCGGCTTCCGTCGGAACCACCGTTTTCGGTGGCGACAAATTGAGCACCGAGCCTTCGGGCAGCGTGCAAGTACGCGCCGGTGCCGCGCGGTTGCTGCTCGCCAGTTCCAGCGTAGCCACCTTGTCGCTAGACGATGCCAGCCCCACGGCCACTTTGACTGCCGGAACCGCCACCTTTTCCACCGCTAATTCCAAAGCCTTTGTGCTGCACTTTGCCAGCGCCGCCATCCGTCCGAATACCGATGAGCCCACGGTGGGCCAGGTGTCGGCCATGGGTGCCAGGGAATTTGTGGTGAAGAGCACGCGCGGCTCGTTGCTGGTTACCGTCGCAGGCGAAAGCCGCGTGGTGGCCGAAGGTTCGGCCTATCACGTGATTCTGAATCCCACCCCCGAGGAAACTGCGGCAGCCTCCTCGCCCGCGGGTGGCAAGCCCGCGCCGAGCGGACCGCCGGTGAGCGCCGGTACCAGCAAATTTGTCTGGTACGCCGCCGGCGTTGTCGCCGCGGTCACCATATTCGCTGTTTCCGAAGCGCTCGAAAGTCCAGACCGTCCTTAAGCGAATTCGTTTTCGCCCTTTACAGCTTTCTCTGACATCCCTTCCTATGTATTTGGGCGCGCACTTATAACGCCGCGATCACTTCTATTTCCACCAGTGCGTCTTTCGGCAGGCCGGCCACCTCCACCGTGGACCGCGCCGGCGGCGCCGCGGAAAAATAACGCGCGTAGACTTCATTCATCGCCGAAAAGTCGCTCATCTTTTTCAGAAATACCGTTGTCTTTATCACATGCGGCATTTTGGAGCCGGCGGCCTCCACGATGCCCTTCACGTTTTCCATGGTGCGCTCGGTCTGCTGGGTAATGTCTCCGCCAGTCATTTCCCCGGTCTTGGGATCGATCGCAACCTGGCCGGACACGTATAGAAATCCGTTGACGCGCACGGCTTGCGAATACGGTCCGATCGGTTTTGGTCCGCGATCGGTTAATACGGCTTCTCTCATGGTAGTTCTCCTTGGAGGTGCAAAGTGGTGGCGGCGCGCGATACCGGCCGCCATGACGGTGGCGCATACGAAGTATCCGCCGCCAGGTTCTCATAGCGAGAACGAAACTCTTGGGGAACGCCCGGATGTTTCATCCACAAGCGGACAAATTGCGCCACGTTCTGATGTGTTTCCTGCTCGAGCGCGGCGATCAGGTCGTCCAGCTCGAAGCCTCGCGCGGCGCGGGCGTACAGCATGTGCGTGATGGCCTTGTGAAACGCCACCTGGCCGTAGCGATCCTGCAAGGCGTAGAAAAACAGCAAGCTCTTGGCCCGCAGCACGCGCTGATCCTCTTGCCGCTGCTGGTGCGCAGCAGAACTGTCCGCCGGCGGTTCTGCAGCCGGGCTCGCCGGAACCTGCCGCAGCGTGCGCCGGATGGTGTCGTTGCGCGATGGCGCGCCTTCGATGACTTCGCGCGCTTGCGCTGCGGCGAAATTCGGCAGCTGCGACAGCGGCGGTGTTTGCACGTAAAAGCCGGGGTTGCGCCCGTACCCCAGCCAGCTCGCAGCCAGGGAAGGCGCGGTATCAGCGGCAAGCTTGGGTGCGCCGTTGCTGGGATCCACTATTACGGTGTCAGAAGAGACTAGTTCGGCTGACGAGCCCTCGTGCGCCTCCTCGTCAGGGCCAGGAGTGGTGGTCGGGCGGAGATGGGAAGTGCAGCTATCGGCCACCGGACACTCCACGATCCAGAATGCCTTCACGCGGTTGGCTGGCGCGCCGAAACTGGCGTTGTAGGCGTCAATCGTGCGCTTCAGCTCCGCGCTGGCCTGCCGTAAAACACCCGAATCCCGCGCGGCGCGGCTCCAGAGAATGATTTTCTGATGCGCGTCGCGAAGCTCCGTGGCCGAGTACCGTCCGGCAACTACGAACGGGTAGCGGTCATCCACCGTTTGCAGCGCCTCAAAGGTTCGCGCGCCCTCAACGCGACGCTCCTTTTTCAGCGTGCCGCTGCTGTGCACCAGAAATCCGTCGGGAACGGTAACGGCCAGCTTCCATTTCTTCGG
>DATFYV010000286.1:0-2752 GCA_035314845.1 Candidatus Acidiferrum sp. | reverse complement strand
CGCACCCCGGTCAACACCGCCGTACGCATGGTGTCTTCGGAGTCCGTGGGGATGCCCGACGACCAGCCTTGTATGCTGGCTTTGTTGAAAATCAACTGTAAGATGGAAGCCTCCACCGGTTCGAGCGGCGCTCCGACAATCACCATCCTGCCGTTCCTGCCCAGCCCCGCAACCAGCCCCGACATGGCCTTGGCGTTGGTTGCTGTCGCCAGAATCACTTTGGCACCGCCCAATTTCTGCAATTCCGCGGCGGCGTCGACGGCCTGGCTATCAATGTACGCGCGCGCCCCCAGCTTTTTGGCTAGATCGCCATTTTCCGGCCCGCGCCCGATCGCTATGGTGTCGTACCCAAATTTCGCGGCAAACTGCACGCCAAGATGCCCCAGCCCGCCTATGCCCTGCACCGCTACCAGGTCCCCCGGCAGCGCGCCGGCGTGGCGCAAGGCATTAAATGTGGTGATCCCCGCGCACATCAGCGGCCCCGCATTGGCGAAATCCAAGCCGTCCGGCATGGCCGCCACGGCGTCCTGCGGCGCCACCATGTATTCGCCGTAGCCGCCATCGAATGTCGCGCCGGTGATTTTGGCGTTTTCGCACATGATGAAATCGCCGCGTCGGCAGGACAAACACGTCCCATCTTGCCCGCCGTGCCAGCCTACGCCAACCTTTTGCCCTTTCTTCCACACCGTGACGCCCGGCCCCACCTCATCGATTACCCCGGCAACCTCGTGGCCGGGCACGCGCGGGTAGGTGATCCACGGAAACAAAGCGTCTTTGGTAATGTGGTCGCTGAAGCAGATCCCGCAGGCATGCACTTTAATGCGCACCCAGCCCGGACCGGGCTGCGGAATATCCCGCTCCACAATCTCAAAATCGCCATGCGGCTTCGATACCTGCGCTACTTTCATCTTTGCCATGATGTTCTTCTCCAAGATTCTCAACGGCGGCCTGCGGCGACCATTTTCCCCGCCTCGTAGCGGCCGCCTTCTGCTGGACCCGAGCTTCGAGGGGAGGCCGACGCCGTTGCTTGGATGCACCAGAATCCGAATGGTCTCATGGTATATATGCGAAGGCCGAAAACGGCCACGAGGCGGAATCCCGATGAAAATTGCCATGCCAAAAATCCTGGTGTTGTTGCTTTTCGCCGCAGCCATCCCGCACATCGCCGCGGCGCAAACCGCGCCCACCTTCGTCGGCGTGCGCACCTTCCTCAGCGCGCCGTATGAGCCCGACCTCGACAAGCTACAAGCTGACTTTGCCGTCCTGGGCGTACCTTTTGACGAAGGCACCTGGGGCCAGCCCGGCGAACGTTACGGTCCCCGCGACATGCGTGAAAATTCCCAAGAGTACGCCCACGACCTCACCGAAGGCTTTTACTACATCGATGGCGACCGCACCACGCTCAAAGGCAAGCACTGGGTGGACGTGGGCGACGTGCTCATTTATCCCACGGTGGCAGCGGAGACCGACGCTAAAATCACCGAGGCCGTCAAGAAAATCCTGGCCAAGAAATCCTTTCCCATTATTTTGGGCGGCGACCACAGCATTACCTTCCCGGTCATCCGCGCCTACGACATTCCGCTTACCGTGGTGCACATCGACGCCCACCTGGACACCTGGAACGGCGCGCCCGGCAATCTCGACCACGCCAGCTGGGTTCTGCGCGTGGCCAAGCTCCCCACCGTCAAGCACATCACGCAGCTGGGCATGCGCGGCATCGCCAACGACCCGGAAGCAGCGGGAAATGCCAAATCTCTGGGAACTAAAGTGGTCACCAGCGAGGAAATACACCGTAAGGGGATAGCCGCAGCTATTGAGGCCATCCCGCCCAGCGAGAACATCTATGTGACCTTCGACGTGGATTCCATGGACCCCACGTTAGCCCCAGGCACGGGCACACTCGAGCCCGGCGGCCTGAACTTCGCCGAAATTGATGAATTGATGAAGGGCATTCCGACGCGCGGCCATCTGGTGGGCCTGGACATTGTAGAAGTAAATCCCTACCGCGATCCCAGCGGCCGGACGGCGCAAACCGCCATCCGCCTAATGATCGACCTACTAAGCGCCGCGTTTCACTGAGCCCCGTTACGGAGGATAGTGGCCGCCAAGCCTCCACAATCCAAGCAACTAATCTCGGGCGTTGGGGTTTGTGAGGAGCATCCCGGGGTCTGCATCAACGCATCCCAATGACCATTTGCAGTTTTATGCCGCTTCGGATTCGTGACCAAAATGTTACAAAACGCCTCGGGCAGCGCGTGCTAGAGTTTAGTCCGAGCAAATTCCCCGGGGCTCAGCGACGAACCATGGTGCCGTGCGTCATCGCAATGGTCGAGAAGTTTCCCCAGCACTCGAACTACATACCGACCGGGATTTCACTCACGCGCCAAATTACACACTCAGAACGGATCGCTCATGAAAACTGCTTCGTTGTCACTCCGCCCTTTGTCGCTGTCGCTCCCATCGCTCACGGCATGCCTCTTGCTCTACGCAGCGGTATGTGCCCCGTCCGCACAAGCGCAAAACCCCGCCGCCATCTCCGCGCCCCGCGCCCGCGTCACGCAAGCCGTCGACGAAGCCCAACTCGTGCGCCTCACTGGGAACGTCCATCCCTTGGCCAAGCCGCAATTCGACCAAGGCGCCGTGGATGACGCGCAGCCAGCCGCCCGCGCGCTAATTTTGCTGCAGCGCAGCCCGGAGCAGGAAGCCACCCTCCGCCAACTGCTCGACGACCAGCAAAACAAATCCTCCGCCA
>DATFYV010000285.1:0-2533 GCA_035314845.1 Candidatus Acidiferrum sp. | reverse complement strand
CTACTATGGCTCCGGCTTCACCAACGGTTCGCCAGACGCGCAATATCCCGGCGACCATCTCCCCGGCCACACCACCTTCGACCTCTCGCTGGGCAAGGACTTCGGCGAGCGCTTCTCCCTCAACGTAACCAGCCTAAACGTTGCCAACCGCCGCGTCCTCCTCGACAACAGCTTCACCTTCGGCGGCACTCACTACAACAATCCGCGCGAAATTTTCGTGCAAGTCCGCTATCGCTTCCACTTCTAGCTGTTCTTTGGGTGCGGCGGCTTGACGCCGCTTTAACGGTGTGAGCCCCGGCAAGGCTAATCCGTAAGAGCGCCCTCAAGCCGCCGCACTCCACAATCGCCGCCGCAGCCAATCGCACGGATTTAACCGCCGGAATGGGCCGGTAATGTGCTATTGGTCGTCGCATGCAAATTGCCAGAGAAACGATTCGCCTCTACAGACTGACGCGACTCGGCATCTTCAATTGTTTTCTTATGACGGAAGACGACGGCAGCGCCACGCTCATCGACACCGGCCCGCCCGGTTCGGCGTCAGCAATTCTGGACAAAGCTCGACAACTCGGCACGCCCATCCGCCGTATCCTCCTGACGCACGCACACATCGACCACGTTGGATCGCTAGACGTTCTTGTTGACCAATTGCAGGGCGTCAAAATCTTCATCGGCGCCAACGAAGCGCCGCTTTTCGCAGGAGATTGTTCCAGCTATGGTTGCCCGCCGGGCCGAAGAGCATTCGGCTTTATGAAAACGTGCTCGCAGCCATCACACCTGCTGCAGGACGGCGAAATGGTCGGCGCGCTGCAAACGGTTTTCAGCCCGGGCCATACCCCAGGACACGTGGCGTACCTCGATACCCGCGACGGCACGCTGCTGGCCGGCGATTCCTTTACCACCCAAATGGGTGTGGTCGCGGCGGGGGTCTTCAAATTCTACTTTCCTCTTCCAAGATGGTTTTCGTGGAACCTGCCATCAGCCGCAGCCAGCGCTCGCAAGCTTTGCGGCCTGCGGCCAACCAGGCTGGCCGCAGGTCATGGACGAACGCTGGAAAACCCAGGTGCAGCGATGGGACGCGCCACCAATTTGGCCCTGCAGCAAGCCGCACGGACTGCCCGAAAACCATAACTCTATCGCGAAGGCAGCGCTTCTATCGTGTTGCGCAGCCTCGTTGGCCGCGATACACTCAACGCGGAAATTTTGCATGGCGATGGAGTTCGCCACAACCGCGCGGCACGCACCTGCGCCGCGCTGATGACTCCTGGATGCCCACCGGCGCCAGGAGTTTTTTTGTTGGCGCGGGTAAGTTTCTGATTTTGCGCCGCGCCTTCCGCGGCTGAATGGAGCAGACTTGCGCCTCACCCTAATCGCCATCTTCGGCGCCATCGGCACCTTAACCCGCTACGGCCTGCAGACCGCAGTGCAGGTCCGCGCCGGCTTCCCCTACGGCACCCTGCTCATCAATCTGACCGGCTGCTTCCTCCTCGGTCTGATCGGCCAATTCACCCTCAACCGCATGGTCATCTCCCCCGACCTGCGCATCGCCATCGCCGTGGGCTTTTTCGGAGGCTACACCACCTTCTCCAGCTTCGGCTGGGAAACCGCCAAAATGCTCGAAGAAGGCGCCTGGACCCGCGCCATCACCTACGTCAGCGCCAGCGTAATCATCGGCCTGCTGCTCTCCATCGCCGGCATTCGCCTGGCCAACAAAATTTAGGAGCTTCCTCATGACGCAACCAAAGCCCCACGAAAAACTCGAAGGCGAGCGCACCCTGATGCGCATCCACCTCGGCGAATCCGATAAATGGCACGGCAAACCGCTCCACGAAGCCATCGTCAACCTGCTGCGCCAGGAGCATTTCTCCGGCGCCACCGTTCTACGCGGCGTCGGCGGCTTTGGCGGCTCCAGCGTCTACCACACCGACGCCATCCTGCACCTCTCCCGCGATCTCCCCATAGTCGTCGAAGTCATCGAAACACAGGAACGCATCGACGCAATCCTCCCGCGCCTCGACGAAATGATCGAAGGCGGCCTAATCACCCTCGAAAAAGTCCGCGTGATTTTGTATCGCGTAGCGAACAAGAAATAGCGCCTATGCATATCGAACTAGCCCCAAAGCGCCGGCTAGCCTCATGCGTGCTCTGCCCTTCCGCTCCGTGTTCTCCGGTAACTCCGTGTCTCTGCCCTGAAAACAAGCCTCACCGGGCCTACGCTTGAGCGCCGTAGGCGCGCCACAATTTAGCCCAGGCCGGAAGGCCTGGGTGGGCGTGACCGGGGCCGCGTAAGCGCCGTAGGCGCGGCACATTCCGGCTCCCGCGTTCCTCCAAAATTTTCATGCTCTCTGGCGCCTGCACCTCGGCATGCCCGGCCGCATTGTCATCTGTTTTTGCATGTGCCAGCCCCGAATCGCGCCATCCACGAAGTTGTTGTCTTATACTCATAGCCGCCGATGCCGGAAAATCCCCAAAACCAATCCTGGCTCAACCGCACCGTCCTCGGCGTAGGCCTAACCAGCCTCTTCTCCGACTGGGC
>DATFYV010000284.1:0-2676 GCA_035314845.1 Candidatus Acidiferrum sp. | reverse complement strand
TAACCAGCTTTGAGCAGATTCATGCTCATCGGCCGGCCCATCAGGCCGAGACCGATAAATCCCACGGACGGTTTCATGAGCGAACTCCGGGTGCGCGACTAGGGAATGCACCAAGGATTCGATTGTATCGGAATTCCGGGGATGTGCGGTGCAGCCGCCACGTCGGCGCGGGGCAAAGAATTTCCTGCTTGTGAGGATTTAGGCGTTTTGCGCGCGCTTGCTGAACGGTAGTACCACGGTGCTCCGTCCAGCTCCAGCGGCCGCACTGGAAGCGAGCTTTTCCGGCGTTTCGACGGCACTGGCGGGCGTCTCGGGGGATGGCTCTGCCGCTTGGGGGCCAAGGTCCGCGCGCCGACTCGCTGCGGTGACCGGGGCCGTCGACGAATCATCCAGCTTGATCAGCGCGATCTTGACCAGGTATTGATAGGGAATTTCCCAACGAAAATGGCGGTGCTGCCCGCGCTGCTCGAACGACTGTTCGAGAAAAATCGAGCGCCCGGAATCCGCCACGAAAGTTCCGGAGGCGGGAAGAAGAGTATCGCTCGCACGGTATTGCACTTCCACTCTGCGGCCCAGAAACGAGGAGTAACGCGCCATACCATTTCCAGTCTCTAGAACGCTGGTAACAGGGTCAATAGTACGGAGGATAGTTTCGGAGGAAAACCCATGTGGAAAAGGCTGGAAAACTCCGCGCGGGGCAACCTTTTCCGCGCGATGTGGCCAAGTGTGTTACCGCGCACGTTCAAACTCGCAGCGCGGCAGCCGCAGTCTGCCCTTAGTTCCCGGTCGCCGGGGGCAGCAGGCCGGTCAGCGGGCGAGATCGGCCAGGACCGCTTCGGCGGCGCGGCGGCCGCTGCGCATGGCGCCGTTAATCGAAGCGTTGTCGCGGTGGTCGCCGGTAACGTAGATGCGGGGACGAACACGCACTGGGCGCTGCGGCGGCTCCAGCGCGCCGGGATACTGCTGCGGCTGGGCATGCGGGATGCGATAGCTCTTCAGGAAACGCCAGGAGCGTGCCACCGGGCCGAACCAGCTCTTCATTTGCGCGATGATAAAGCCGCCGAGTTGCACGTCCGTGAGCTGCTGGATGCCCAGGACCGAGACCGAGATTAGGTGTTTGCCGGCAGGGGCGTAAGACGGCGCGACTTGGGTCATCACCGCGAAATTATTTACCGGGCCCGCGCCATCGCCGTTGAGCACCAGCATGGGGTGCGGGACCGGGGATTCGTCGGCGGCGTAATAAAAGCAAGTGACGCTGCGCGAGGCGGGCTCCGCTTCGCCAACCAGGTGCGCAGCAGCGGGACCGTCGGCGGCGATGACGATGGCGCGGGCCTGCAGCCTCTCGCCGCCTTGCAGCGTGATTTCGTTTTCGTGCAAGGACTCGACCGTGGCGTTCAAGCGTATCGAACCCTCGGGGAGCTTGGCCGCCAGTTGCGCGGGAATTGCGCCCATGCCGCGCGCCGGGACGGTGGTGTCGCCTTCGGAAAGCATTTTGAAAACAAATTCGAACATGCGGCTGGAGGTTTTTAATTCGCCGTCCAGCAGGATGCCGCCGAGGAAGGGGCGGAAAAAGCGGTGAATCATCTCTTGCGAAAAGCCTTCGGCGAGCAAATCGTCTTTGGTGGCGCGATCCGGGCGGCGGAAGAGCTGCTCGATGGAGTTGCGCTTGAGGCGGGCGCGCAGGCGCGCGATGCGCAGTTTGTCCCCCAGCGTGCCGAAATCGGAACGCAACGCGATGCGCCACATGCCCGGCATGCGCCAGGGATCGACGAGCTGATTCATGCGGCCAGCAAACCAGGAGAACGCCCCGGGAGCGAAGGCCTTTAGCTGCAGTTGCTCGTAGTCCAGGATTTTCTTTGCTTCGGGATAGGCTGTCAGCAGAACCTGAAAACCGCGGTCCAGCAGGAATCCTTCAACTTCGTCGGTGCGCACGCGGCCGCCGATGCCATCGGACGCTTCGATAATTTGAACGCTGACGCCCGCTTCGGCCAAGCGGCGGGCGCAACACAAACCGGCTAAACCTGCACCCACAATCAATATGTCTGGGCTGGAAGACGACATGCTCTGCGTTTCTTCCTCCAAAAATTGGCAATGCGCTGAAACAAGCGCGCCGAACTCGCTAACCTCGAGACTCGCCCCCTGTTGCGCCGCCGGGTCCCGGATGCCGCGAAGGGCCACAGGCGAATCCAACATCCTGAGGCATGGCGGCAATGTTGCGCAAGTGCAAGCTGGTGTCCATTGGCACCGCGCGCCAACAGCGCACATGGAAATGACCCGACCGCTCGAACCCGGAGTAGGAGGTGCGCTGTTCATTTGCTATTCTCGGCGGACCAATGAATTTGCGCGATGAGGTGAATACACAAGCGGACGGCTTGCCAGCGCCGAGCAATGCCCCGAAGGAGGGCCTCGAACGCGGGCTGGGGCTGAAAGAAGCCGTCGCGCTGAACATGATCGAGATTGTGGGCATTGGCCCCTTCGTGGTCAGCGCCATCGTGATTCGGCAGATGGGAGGTCCGCAATGTTTGCTTGCGTGGCTTGCGGGGGCAATGCTGGCGACGCTGGACGGCTTTGTGTGGTCGGAACTGGGCGCGGCCATGCCCAAGGCCGGCGGAACCTACGTTTTCTTGCGCGAAGCCTACGGCCCGGCTCGGTGGGGCAGGCTGATGTCTTTTTTAT
>DATFYV010000283.1:0-3462 GCA_035314845.1 Candidatus Acidiferrum sp. | reverse complement strand
CGCCAGCTTCTCCTTAAAATCGGCCTCGGGATGTACGTCGATAATCACCGCCAGCCCTTGATCCAGGATCATTTTCACCGCGGAATCGAGATAGCCCAGATAATCGGCGGGCAAATCATCGGCATGATTGTGCCGAAACATCGGCGCAGGATTCACGCTGAGCCGCACGTGGTCAAAGCCCATCTGCCGGATCAACAAAATGTCCTGCGCGGTGGTCCAATTCTCGAAGTGCTCTTTGGTGTAGCCACGCGAGTCATACACTTGCGCAAACCATTCGCTGAGATTGACGCCGTGGCGCAGATGCTGCGCGCGACGTTGCGCCACTCCCGGGTCGGTTTGCGCGGAAGCAGCTGGGATACATAGGAAGGCAGCCAGAGTCAGCGTCGTTAGAACAAGAAACCGCTTCATCGTCACTTCTCCAGTGAGACTCATCAGAATACACAAAGGGCGAGCCATGCGGCCCGCCCCTTTTGTGCACAAGCAACTATGCCAGCTGTGCTGGCTTACAGCTTGATGGTTACGGTTTTCACTTCCGTGTAGTTGGCTAGGCCGTATTCGCCGAGTTCGCGACCAATGCCGGATTGCTTGAATCCGCCAAATGGAGCGCCGGCGTCGAACACGTCGTAGCAGTTCACCCACACCGTGCCGGCGCGCACGCCGTCGGCGATGGCATGAGCCTTGGTGATGTCTGAAGTCCACACCGCGGCGGCCAGGCCGTACATATTCTTGTTGGCGCGCTCCACCACTTCGTCGGTGCTCTTGAACTTCAGGATGGACATGACCGGGCCGAAAATCTCCTCCCTGGCGATTTTCATGTCGTCCTGTACGTCCGCGAACACCGTCGGCTCGATGAAGTAGCCCTTGTCGCCCACGCGATGGCCGCCGGCCACCAGTTTGGCTTTGTCCTGCTTGCCGGATTCGATGTAGCCCATGATTTTGTCGAACTGGTCTTGATCGACCTGCGGGCCTTGTTCCGTGGCCTTGTCGAACGGATTGCCGACCGTGCGCTTCTTGGCGCGCGCCACGCTCTTTTCCACGAACTCGTCGTACACCTTTTCTTCGACGAAGGTGCGCGAACCCGCACAGCAGCACTGACCCTGATTGAAGAACAGCGCGAAGTGCGAACCTTCGACCGCGTCGTCCATTTTGGCGTCGGCGAAGACGATGTTGGGGCTCTTGCCGCCCAGTTCCAGCGTTACGCGCTTCAGATTGGTTTCCGCGGCCGCCTTCATGATCAAGTGGCCGACTTCCGTCGAGCCTGTGAACGCCACCTTGTCCACATCCATATGGCGCGCCAGCGCCGCACCCGCCGTCGGCCCATAGCCCGGCAGCAAGTTGAGCACGCCTTCGGGGAAGCCCGCTTCGAGAGCCAGTTCGCCTACACGCAGTGCGGTCAGCGGCGTCTGTTCCGCAGGCTTCATCACCACGGTGCAGCCCGTCGCTAGCGCCGGCCCCAGCTTCCACGCCTGCATCAACAGCGGAAAATTCCAGGGAATGATCTGCGCCACTACGCCGACCGGTTCGTGCTTGGTGTAGCAGAAATAATTCCCGTTCACGGGAATGGTCTTGCCCTGGACCTTGTCCGCCCATCCCGCGTAGTAGCGATAACAGGCGATGGTCAGTGGCAAATCCGCAGCGCGCGCTACGGAGTACGGTTTGCCGTTGTCCAGCGACTCCAGCTGCGCCAGTTCGTCGGCGTGCTTCTCGATTAAATCCGCCAGTTTGTACATCAGTTGCCCGCGTTGTGACGCGGACATCTTGCGCCACGCACCCTTGTCAAACGCGGCGCGCGCCGCGGCCACGGCTTTATCCACGTCCGCGGCATCGGCTTCCGCCACACGCGCGATGGGTTCTCCCGTCGATGGATTGATAGTTGCAAAGGTCTTGCCCGAAGCGGCGTCGACCCATTTACCGTTGATTAAAAGTTTGGTGGCGCTGATTTTTACCGTTGGTTCAAACGCAGTCGTTGCGGTTGCCATGTTCTCTCTGCCTCCTGTGGTAGGGATGGGGCAAGCCTATACCTATGAAAGGCCGACGGCAATAGGCGGGACCCAGAGACTGGAGGTGGGAAGTTAGCGGAGCCCGATGCAATGATACAGTAGAGTTCTGCGCTGGCGCCTTCGGGCGGAAATTCCGGTAAAGGCGAGGTGTTTGTGAGATTCGGAGCGTTTTTGGGGCTGGCAATCCTGCTGGCGATTGTCTGGGTCGTGAGCTTTGTGGTTTTTCACGTGGCGGGATTCTTGATTCATCTGGTGCTGGTGCTGGCGGTGATTTTTTTGATTGTGCAGCTTGTTACCGGACGGAGGGTCTAGGCGCTGCGGGACAGAGGCAAAGTGCTAATCCGGAGATTCGCCACGACCAAATAGTCAAAGTGACGGGTCCCGCAGAGCGGGACCCGCCACTACAAAAACTTAGCCGCGCGGCCTTTGTGGGCCGCGCGGCTTTCTTGCTGAGTCATTACCGGTCGCTGAGTTAGCGCGAAGGCGGATTAAAGTCCGGTACCTCGTTAAAAATATCCAGCTCCGGCGGATTCATGTCGATCTCTGGCCCCGACTGTCCCGAATCCTTCTTGGCAGCTTTGTCCAGCTTGCGCTGCGCGCGCTGCTGCTCTTTCATTTTGCTCTTTTCCACGCGCTTCATTTCTTTTTGGCGTTTCAGAAAGGTAGTGGTCAAAGGTAGCTCCTTATGAGAGGTGTACGGGCCTCGAAAAATCACGGCGCCGTTTCTTAGCCGCACACTGCAACAGCGGCCGGTAGTGCAGAAGCAAAAAAAGACAACAAAAAACCCACGCGGTTCAGAACCTGCTATACCGAAGCGGCACACTCTACTAAAGTGTGGCCGCCGAGGTACGGCGAACCGCAGCACGCGTAAGATCTACTGGGACGAAACTTCTACCAGCGCGGCTCGCGCGGCTGCCGCGCAGACTCGCGATAATCTTCGTTGGAGAAACGATCGCGCCCGCCGCCGCCCTTGCCGCCGCGTCCGCCATCGCGGCCCCCGCCGCCATCGCGTCCGCCACCCCCGCCACCCGGACGTCCGCCGCCACCGCCGCGCGGACCAGAAAACCCACCGCCCGGCCGCGGTCCACGAGGTGGTCCGCCTTCGCCCTTCGGGCGCGCTTCATTCACCTTCAAATTTCGTCCGCCCGCTTCTTTGCCGTCCAAGCCCGCAATGGCCTGCGCCGCTTCCGCATCGTTCGGCATTTCCACGAACGCGAAGCCACGCGCCCGGCCCGTTTCGCGGTCCATGGCCATGTGCACCCGCGTCACTTGCCCAAACGGCTCGAACAGCGCTCGCAGATCGCTCTCCGTCGTCTGGAAATTCATGTTGCCCACAAAAAGACTTTTCACGTTGCTTCTCCCGGTATTTTGCTGCGCCGCATACGAGAGCTCCCGGCAAAGGTCTCTCCCGCTTGGACAGGCGGCTTCGAATCGGCTGAAGTCAAAATGCGGGGAGAGCCGC
>DATFYV010000282.1:0-4635 GCA_035314845.1 Candidatus Acidiferrum sp. | reverse complement strand
GCCGAAGCCCCCCTCCCACGCATTTGCTTTCCGTTGCCCAACTCGGGACCGAACATCGAAGTCTCCGCGCAGATTGTGTGGCTAGCAGAATCGAAAAAAAGTGCAGGCATCCGATTTACTAATCTCACCGCCGAAGGCCGCGAGCAAATCGCAAATTGGATCGCGTCCGAGGAGCCAAGCCCGGAACTTGCAAGGCTAACGTGGACGCCCGTGGAGAGCGCAGGGTCTGCGGCTCTCGAAAGCCTGCCGGAAGAACCAAGGGAGAGTTTTTTTCCGGAGGAAGAGCAACCTTCATCGGCCGAACTGATTGCTAGCACCACATCTCAAACATCGAGCAGCGCGACGCCGCAGATTCTGAGCGCGAGTCCGCCACTACTTGTCGAAAAACTCCAGGAAAGAGCGCGCCAGCACGCTCCAGTCGCCCGTTTTGGACGGCAAGGTCGGCCAGGCCAAGGCGAGTCGTCCGCCCAGCCAATGGAGAACTCGCCTTCGCGCTCATATGTTCTTGAAATATCCGGAATTCAGGTCGTCGCAGTGGTATTTTTCGCGCTAATCAGTCTCGCGGCTGCGCTCACATTGGGACGCACTCAGCTCGCAAAGCGCTTGCTGGCCCTTCAGAAATCAACGCTGCCTGTCGATGCCCAGCGACCAGCAGTGTCCGATCGCCCAAGCGAAACAAGCTCGCCTTCCGCCCTGCCGGCGGCAAATGCTTTTCCCGTACCTGAAGCAAATCCGCCAGCGCTGCCGCCAGCAGGATCGCTGTCAGAAAGTTCGTCAGTGCGACCGCTTGATACACGACCGGAAGCTCCGCCCATTGGCGCAAGGCCCGTCGCAGCTAGTCCACAGCGCGACACCTCAAACGGGCTAGTGGCGCGAAACGCGCCGCCACCCGTGAAGTCCCAAGCCTCACATTTATCCAAGACTGCGGATCCGATGAGTGCCGGTCCGGCAAATCCCATTCCGCGCAGGGTACCGCCTGCGATGCGCGCAGCGCGGCACCTCCTATCGCCTTCCACAATCCTTGTCTCTGGCCCAGGCGACGGCAGCAAACCGTTCCGGCTGACCCTTCCGGAAAAACCAATCGCCGCCTCCTCTTCATTTGCGATGACCTCGCAACTTTCTGTCCTTGTTCCTCCTGAACCCGGATCTGCGCCGAATCATAAATCCGCTCGATTGCAAGCCGGTGAGCTGGTCTCCTTCGTTTGGCCTCGTTATCCAAGGCCGGGGGATCGGCATGGCTCGGCGGAAACCGTGAAGGTCCGCACCACCATCGGAGAACTCGGGCAAGTGCTGGAGGTAAAGCATGTGAGCGGCTCGCTCTCTCTTTTTCCTGCTGCCAACAGCGCCATTCGCCAGTGGCGTTACAAGCCCACCCTCCTGAACAGTAGGCCTGTCCAGGCTCAACAGGAAGTCACCATTGAATTCCGCCCGCCCCAACATTTGCCGCGCCTGTCCACTGAGGGTCCATCGTACGGCGGTAAATAATATTCGCGACAATGGCTTCAGACGCCGCCGGCCAGCATGCGCTCAATCTGAGGCAGCCATCGAAGAAGCCAGATGCAACTGCCGCAGCATGGAGCGCTTTTTGTCCTGGTGGGACTGCATGCGTTTTAGAATGTCGGCAAGCACGCTAACCGTGGTTGTCGCGTAGGGGCCTTTGTTCAGCATCACGCATTCGGCGCGCTCGCCCATGGCGGCGTCGGTGATTTCGGAGCGCGATGGTATGCCTCTCTTGGCCAGCGATTCCAGGACTTGCGTGGCCCAAATCACGGGAACGTGCGCGGCCTCGCAAATCCACAGAATCTCCTCCTGTACTTCCGCCAGGCGCTGATACCCGCACTCGACGGCGAGATCCCCCCGTGCAATCATGACCCCGAAGGAGCGCGCGCGCATGGCGGCGAGAATCAGCTTGGGCAGATTGTCGAAGCCTTTGCGCGTTTCGATCTTTAGGATGAGGCCTAGATGCTGGCCGCCCAGTTTTTCCAGGCGGTCGAGCAGCTTGTAAACGTCGGACTCGGTGCGCACGAAGGAATATCCCACCATGTCCGCGTGCGGCACGATGAACTCCAGTGCCTTTAGATCCTCAGCGGTAAGCGCCGCCATGTCGATCTGGGTCTCGGGCAGATTGATTCCTTTATCCGCGCCAAGTTTCTCGCCTTCCGGACGCGCTTGGGTGATTTCGACGGAAACAGAATCATCGTTTACCGCCCGGATGACGCCACCGATTTTTCCATCGTCAAACCACACCGGATCGCCGGCGCTGGCGTGATCGAGAATCTCCGGCAGCGAAACGCTGATGTGCGCCGGGGCAATGATTTGTCCGCTCCTGTCGCGCACGGCGGGCGCTCCGGGTGTTTGGGCGCGATGCAAGATGAGAGTGTGCCCCTCTTTTAGCAGCAACGTCTGTGGGAGGGATGGCAACTGGCCGATGCGAGTTTTCTGGCCGGCTCGCACACTCGCTTTGTGGGACTTGGCGCGCCCAACGGCGCTCAGTTCGAGTCCCGGCATGAAATAAATGGTTTGCCGGGCTTCGGCCCAGCAACTTTTGCCGTGCAGCTGAGTAACCCGAAGCGTGCGCTGCGCTTTACGAGCATCCTGAAGGCGAATTTTGTCTCCGGGCTGAAGTTTTTTCAGAAAGCCGGTCGCCACCGGAATGCAGCCAGTCGCGGGAGTGGGCGCCGCCTCGGGATTGTCCGCCGGAGTGAGCCAGATGCGCGCCGGAGCCACCACGCGGCCCTCGACGTCACGCTTCGGCCGGCACTTGATTACCGCCGGACCCGGTTGGATGGGCCCAGTACGCAGCTTGGGTCCCGCCACATCCATCAAGATGCGGCAGTTGCGCCCAGTTTCTTCGCGCGCTTTCTGGAGATTGCGGATCATTCCCAGCCATTCCTCCGGGCCATCGTGCGCGCAGTTGATGCGCATGCAGTCCATGCCTTTGCGGACCAGGTCGCGCACCAGTTCGTAGTCCGTCGCCGCCTCCGTTGCCATGGTGACCATGATGCGAACCTTCCTGCCCGCGGGAGGAGGACCGAGGAGGGCGTCGGCATTGGCTTCCAGCAACTCGGATCCCTGGCCGATCTCGACGGCAGGTTCCGCAGGGCAGGGTAAGGAGCCGTCGGTGTCCAGCAGGGCGTTCACCACCCGGTGCACGGTTTGGACCGCGCTGAAGACGTGGCCTTCGGTGCGCCCCAGCGAGGACAGCCCCAGCATGGCCAGTTGAGATTGCAATTCGCGGACATCGTGGCGCCGCAGTGCCAGATAGTGAGCTAAATTCTGCGCACTGCGCCGGTGCGCTGCATCGATGTTGCGCGGGCGCTTCAGGAGCGAAGCTTCGACCTCTAGCATGTCGGAGCAAAGCGCGGCCAGCTGGGCGGACAGCTGTTCAAGCAGATGTTTATCCAAGGTCCGCATAGCAATGCCAGTATAGAAGCGACCCGGAACATGGGAATGTGATGCGGCGCACAAGGATCTTGCACCCGGACCAGGGCAGCAGGCGGCGCCTGGTCACAGGGCCCGCGACTAAACCCCGCTCCGCCAACGACTAAGAGATGAATGGCGTACAATGGTGCGCACTTTGCGGGACTGCGGTTAATTTCGCTTGGGAGCCAGGTGGATGACACTAAAACGCGCTTTAGTTGTTGGTATGGCGGTGGTGCTGGTGAGCGGAGCTTCTCTTTCTTATGCCAACGACAAGAAGAACGCGAAGGCGGAGGAGACCGCGGCGGGGTGGAATGATTCCGAAATGCAGCAGCCGGCAACGGAGTCGCTCGATCTGAATGCCTACAACCTGATTCGCGAGGAGGGACTGCAGCACTCGCACGTGATGGACTATGCCGGCGGCCTCGCGGATGGAATTGGTCCGCGCCTGACGGGTTCGCCCAACATGGCGAAAGCCAATGCCTGGACGCGCGACCAACTAACGAAGATGGGTTGCGTGAATGCGCACCTGGAAGACTGGGGCGAGTTCGGCATGGGCTGGCAGCAACTCAACACCTGGGTGCGCATGACCGAGCCGGATACCGCGGTGTTTGTGGCCCAGGCTACGCCGTGGTCGCCATCGAGCAACGGGGTGCTGACCGGGCAGGCTGTCGCGGCGGTGATCAACGATCCCAGCGACATAGAAAAGTATCGCGGGAAGCTTTCCGGAAAGATTGTGTTTCTCGGAGCCATGCGCGAAGTCCCCGTTCCGGACAAGCCGTTCTTCGAGCGTTACTCGGATAAGCAGCTACAGGATTTGGAGCAACTGCCCGTAAGTGGCCGCGACGCCAACCCGGAGGAGCGCCTCGAGCGCTACATGAAACGCCGTAGGCTCGCACAACTGGTCACGCCATTCTTGACCGAGGAAAAGGTTGCGGCCGTGATTGTACCCAGCCGCGACGGCGACAATGGCGGGGGCACGGGAATTATTTTTGACGACAACGGCGCGGCCCTGGGGCGCACTCCGTATAAGCGCGAGTCGGCGGTCCCGTTTCCCGTGGTGGTGGCGCAGATTGAGAGCTATGGACGCGTCTTCCGCCTGCTGCAGAATCATGTCCCGGTCTCCATCGAGATGAATGTGGACGTGAAATTCACCGGCGACCACGAGCACGGATATGACACCGTGGCGGAAATTCCCGGAACCGATCCCAAGCT
>DATFYV010000281.1:0-4069 GCA_035314845.1 Candidatus Acidiferrum sp. | reverse complement strand
ATACAGCAAACGCAAGCCACCGCCGCGCGCCGATTTGATAATCGCCGCTTGCTCCGCGGCGCTCAGCGAACTATTCAGAAACGCCGAGGCAATCCCCATCTGCGTAAGCTGCGCCACCTGATCCTGCATCAGCGCAATCAGCGGCGAAATGACAATCGCCGTATGCCCCGCCATCAGCGCCGCCGGCAACTGGTAGCACAGCGACTTGCCGCCGCCAGTAGGCATGATCACGCAGGTATCGCGCCCATGTAAAATACTGCGCACAATAGCTTCCTGCCGCGGCCGAAACGCGTCATACCCCCAATAACGCTTCAGCGCGCCCATCACGTCATCCGCCGCGATCATGTTGGAAGTATAAGTAGCGGTGGCGACAGCGTCCACTCACGCGGAAAAGGCAAGGGAGACTGCTCGCTCTGACCGCGGCATCACTGCACGTCAAGTTTAAGATTGTCAATCCCGTCCCGCCCCACCACCACCTGCTCGCCATGCGCGAGATATTTTTCGATGACTTCGGGCCTCGACCACTCGAGTTCCCAGCCATCTTCAATGGCCAACGCGATGTAGTGGCCGGGCACCACATTCCCAAATGTAAAGGTCCCATCCGAATCGCTCTGATCCCGCCGGTAGAGCGCCGCACTCCGACCGTTGTCCTGCGGCACCAGCAACATCATGGCGCCTTCGAGGGGCTGGTCATTTTTCAGGGCGATTCCGCTAACGCTGCTGCTTCCCACCACAACGGTCAGCGTAAGACGCACTTCTCTTTCGGCGCCGATGATCAGCCTGGTTCCGTCAACGGTAGCTCCACTGGCGGACATGCCAGTGATCACCGCCCCGGCTGGAGCCCCGACGGAAATTTCATACGCTCCTGCTTCCACATTGAGGTCCACAATGCGAAACTCCCCTTTGCCATCTGCCCGGGCAGGCACGGAGCCCCGGTGCGCGTCGATTTTCTGCAGAGTGACATATGTCTCCGATGGCAAGGAAGAACGACCGATCATCTTAATCACGCCGCTGATATTTGCGCCCTCCGCAAAGGTGCTGCTGTCAACTTCGCCATTACCTGAGAGCACTAGCGATTGCGTCTGGGATTTGGCCTTTCCTTCTCCTGGGGAAACAACGAACACCGTGACCGGGCCTGGCCCCAGTCCTCCAATATCGACCGAGCCCGATGCGCTGGAATTCGGACGACTGGCCAACGTTCGCACGTAGCTCCCCCAATCAGAGCGCACGAACACCGATTCATCGCTGCCTCTGGTATGCACCAGGAGGTGCAACGCGGGGATCGGATTCAACGTCACGTCCGCCCTCGCAAGGTCGCCCGATTTCAACCGGATTGCCACAGCCTCAGCGAGAGAATTCGCATTGGAAAAACAAGTCTCCGGATAGATTACGTCGAACGCAGGATCCGCTACCGGTTCGCCGGAACGCGCTGTACGAGCGGCTGCAACCCTGTCCGTTCTCGATACTCCGTCCAGCGTCACGAAATCGCCGCGCTGCGCACCCGCGTCCGCATACCAGGGCACCGCATCCACCGCGACCATATACGTTCCCGCATCCAACGCCGCGAATCGATAGTGGCCCTCGTCATCGGTGGTAGTTTGCGAATCCATCTTCGTCTGGCTCTTGCCGTCGCGTAAAACTTTATGGAATAGCTGCACGTTCGCGCCGCGCACCGCTTCGCTGGCTTCATCGCTGACCACACCCGCGATGACGGCGCCGGGATACATCGCAAACCTTATTTTGTCGCTGTCCTTCGCCGGACCAGTCGCGATCGCGCTGGTAAATTCTTCGTGTTGGTTGTACTGCCGGGGCGCGTATCCCCGGCGGCGCGCGGACAGGCGATATTTGCCCTGGGCCACATGCTCAAACACAAATTTGCCATCGTCGCCAGTGGTTACAGAGCGAGCGTCTCCGCCGGTGGCTGGCGCTACGGTCACGATGGCGTGAGAGATCGGGCGCCCATCCATGGCGTCCACCATGGTGCCCGCAATGCGATAACCGTCCATAATTGGCGATGGAGCCGACGCTTGCGCGGCGCCAATCGCTGGCGCTAGCAGGTTCCCGGCCAGAGCCAGCGGCGCCACCGCAAAACACAAAGCTGCATGCATCTTCTTCCTCATCATTCGGCCGCCTTCGCCAACTCGATGCTCAGTGTAGCGCTCTGATTTGCCGCCAGCGTAATCTCCTGCCACTGCGCAGCATACTTGCGCTGAAACTCCGCGCTCTCGTATTCCGGCTCACTGCCAGCCTGTAAGGCCAGCACGCGATAAAGACCCGGAGCCATAATGCTGAAGTGGGCGGTAAAGCTCGCATCCGTGTTCTGCGTCTGGACCAATTTCTGCGCCGCGTCCGGAAGCAGCACCACCGTCCCCGCCGCGCGAACGCCCTCGCGCTGCGGCGCAACCACCAGGCTCGCGCCGTCGTCCCGCAGCACGATGTCTAGCGGCGGCGCTGCCGCTCCTGGCGCAACCGTCAAATCTTCGTTCAACAGATTCACCGAGCCAGCCTTGGCGGATTCCACGTAATACGGACCATTTGGCACGATGCGCACCGTGTATGCGCCCGGCAAAACACTCTTCAACACCGCCGTCGAGCCTTCAAGATCGCCGACAGTCTCGGATTCAAACTGCACTGGAAGTATCTGGTCCTCCTGCGGTAGCAGACTGATAAACGCCGCCGGCGCGGCCCGTAGCGCCGGGCGATCCCCACGGTTGAATCTCGGATCCGCCGCCGCTGTTCCGGCACTGAAATCCGGTTCCACCAGAGCTCCGGCATCGCTCTCGATAACGCCATTCTGGACGACGCCGGCGTCGCCATTTCCGCCGCTACTTCGGGTGGTTTCTTTGCGTATTTTTGCAACAATGTCCGTCGCTGCCAGCAGCGAGATGCGCACACCTGTCAGGTCCGCTGTCAGCTGTAGAAAAACAGTCCCGATGGATGGAAGTCCGGACTTCTCCTCGGACACCGCCAGCAGCGTGCAGCCCCCAGAAGGCAGTCCGACGGCATCGAAGCGCCCAGTGCTCGGATTCACGTGATATTGCCCAAGACTCTGCCCCTGCGGTCCCATCGCCACAACAGTCGCCTGCGCTTCCTCTTTAATTCCGATGACCGTTCCGGACACGCGGTACAACTGCTGGTGCACCAGTTTCAAATTGATTTCGGCGTGCTTGCCGGGCGTAATCTCGATGGGCATTGCCGAGGAAACCTCTGCTACCCCAGGATAAAACAGGGTGCTGTAGCCCTCGGCAGCGGAGGGCGGACCCTCGGAGGAATTCTCGTTGTTCGTCGGCCCAGCCATTAAAAAATATCTGCCGGGGTGCAGTCCCGGAACGCGAAACCGCCCCTCATCATCCGTCGTGGCCATCCCTACCGCTGTCCGCGTGCGCCGCCCGTTCTCCACATGCTGCGAAAGGATTTGCACTTGTAGCTCTTCAAGCGCCTCGCCGTCCTCCCCGCTGATTCGCCCATAGATAATTCCCTCGGGAATCAGCTTGATGACTACAGGGACGGCGCTCGCACCGGCGTTCGCGGCATAGGGTCCCTCCGCGCTGTCATCCGACGCAAAGTAACCCGGCTTCTTGACGAAAACGTCGTTGCCTCCGTTCGTCATCCCGGACAGCCGAAATGTGCCATCGGCGCCGGTGCGTGTCGCTTTTCCACCCGTCTGAGAGCCGCGCACCAGCGCTCCGGCAATCGGCTGGCCGGAGGCGGAGTCGATGACCGTGCCCTCGAGCGTGTATTGCTGACTGTCGGAGGACTGTTGTGCCGCAGTGATCGGGGTGGCCAGCAACAGGAGTGTTATGCATGCCCTGAGGAGCATATCGCTGACCCCGCCAACGCCCGAGATGGTCAACCAGGCGGTGCTGCAGAAATTCCCTTAGCTTCGGATGCGGCACGTGCGTTTGGGTATGCCTCGCCCTTGCAAGCCGGGCGCACCCAAGGACTCAGACACCGCGGAGGTCAAGGCTGTTCCCGAACAGCTCTACCGCAACGAGCGAACAAAAAAATAAATGGTCATGGAGGTACCCACCACAATCACCAGCCCACGAATCCAGCTTTGCGGCAGCTT
>DATFYV010000280.1:0-5006 GCA_035314845.1 Candidatus Acidiferrum sp. | reverse complement strand
GGCAGGACGGCAGGGGCAGTGGGGGATCAGGGATGTTTTGCTGTTTGTGCGGCGTACAGAAAAACTGCCGACTGAGAGGCATTTGGAGCATTTTGATTTTGCAGGCGAAACGCGCAATTCTCGTGGTGCTTAAAACAAAATCAAAAGCCGCACCCTTTGAAAAGCGACAATCCAAAGGGTGCGCCACCCAGGTCAAAAGGCTGGCCCACCCGTCAGGCGAGCTTGGGCATGTCGGTAGTGCCGATGCGTTTGAGGGCGAGGTGGGCCTCGACGAATTCGAGATCGAAAGCGATAGGTGAAGAATAACTTGCGATGTGGGAGCGGGTCGAGGGTGGAAACAACCTCGGAATCCTGGTGTGGGCCGCGTCGTCCGCGGCTGAAACCGGGACCTACAAGAGCATACGCGAAGCGACATCTACGGCGTATCACAGTTGTGAGACTGGGAATTGCGATGCTGTGAGGAAGTCTGGTGTGGAAGAGCCAGATCTGAACGGATTCCCGAAAAAGAGAACAAAGGCATTTCTTTAGGGGTGAAGCTCAAATTGATTGCCAAAGTATTGGATGAACGCGATTGGGGTGTGAGGTGCGGAATGGCGAGCGTGGAATGAAGAGGGTGGCGCAGACGCGGGGGAGTGGAAGCTGGGTGTTGGTGGCGGCGATCCTTGGGTCGAGCATGGTTTTTATCGATGGCACGGTGGTGAATGTGGCGCTGGCGGCGCTGCAGACGGGTTTGCACGCGACGATTGCGCAGGTGCAGTGGGTGGTGGAGGGGTATGCGCTGTTTTTGGCGGCGTTGCTGCTGGTGGGAGGATCGCTGGGGGATTTGTATGGGAGGCGAAGGATTTTTTTGGCGGGGACGATTCTGTTTGCGGGGGCTTCGGTGTGGTGCGGGTGGGCGCCGGGGATTGAGCAGTTGATTGCGGCGCGGTGTGTGCAAGGAGTGGGCGGGGCGCTGCTGGTGCCGGGGAGCTTGGCGCTGATCAGCACGTCGTTCGCGGCGGAAGAGCGCGGGCGGGCGATTGGGACGTGGTCGGGATTTACGGCGATGACGGCGGCGATTGGTCCGGTACTGGGCGGGTGGCTGGTGCAGCATGCGTCGTGGAGATGGGTGTTCTTTTTGAACTTGCCGATGGCGCTGGTGGTGGTGGCGGTGTGTATGTGGAGAGTGCCGGAGACGCGGGATGCGGCGGAAGGTAGGCTGGGGCTGGACTGGATGGGAGCAGCGCTGGCCACGGTGGGGTTGGGCGGGGTGGTGTTTGCGCTGATTGAGTGGGGGCGGGGCGGATTGGCGGTGCGGGCGAGCGCGGCGATCGGCGTGATGGCGCTGGCGGGATTGCTGGTGGTGGAAAAACGGGTGAAGGCACCGATGCTGCCGTTTGATTTGTTTCGCTCGCGAAATTTTGCCGGCGCGAATTTGTTGACATTGTTTTTGTACGGCGCGCTAGGCGGAGTGCTGTTTTTCCTTCCGCTGGATTTGATTCAGGTGCAGCACTATACGGCGACGGAGGCGGGCGGGGCGTTCTTACCGCTGATTTTGCTGATTTTTGTGCTGTCGAGATGGTCGGGTGGATTGGTGGCGCGATTTGGTGCGCGGTTGCCGCTGATTGTGGGGCCGATGATTGCGGCCGGGGGATTTGCGCTGTTTGCGCTGCCGGCGATGGGGCATTCGTACTGGACGATGTTTTTTCCTGCGGTGGTGGTATTGGGCTTGGGGATGGCGATCAGCGTGGCGCCATTGACGACGGTGGTGATGGGCGCGGTGCCGCAGGAGCGTGTGGGAGTGGGGTCGGGAATCAATAATGCGGTGTCGCGGGTAGCGAGTCTGCTTGCGGTGGCGGTGCTGGGACTGGTGCTGTCGAGCGTATTTAACGCGAGCTTGGATCGGCGGATGGATGCGATGGGGTTGCCGGGCGCGGCGCGGGCCGAGGTCGTGGCGCAGCGTGGGAAATTGGCGGCGATTGAGAGCGGGGATGTGCGGGTTCGGGAGGCGGTGGCGGGAGCATTCTTGTCTGGCTATCGCGTGGTGCAGTGGATAGCGGCCGGATTAGCGGCGCTTAGTGCACTCGCGGCAGCGGCGATCATCCGGACAGAACCGAAGATTTGAATCGGGCGGAGGTTTTGGCTGAATGGCGCCCCGTGCGCGGCACCGGAGCTAAACTTCTCCACCGGCGACCGTCGTGGCCAAGCCGCGATCTTCCGGGCCACCCATCCGTCTTGCCTTGAGCGATCGCTATTTGCCGTGGGACTGGGCCGGGCGCGGGTACCAATATTGCTGATGACAGTGTTCGCAAGCGTTGTCGAGCTGCTCGCCGCTCTCCAGCACCTTCGTGGGGTCCTTGGCGTCCGCCGCAATGACCGCCTGCGTCGCCGCGTCATGCAGACCATGAGCGAGGGTGATCCAAGCTTGGCGGTCTTGATTGATCAACGCCTCGATTTGTTCAGGCTGGAGCTCGATACCCTGCTCGTTGCGCTGTCCGGGCTTGGCAACGTGGCGGCCGGGAATCTGTAACAGGTTCGAGGCCTCGAGGAGTTGAATGGCACTCCCGCGAACCGTCGCCCACTCCTCGTCGGTGTGAGGCGCCTTCTCGACCTTGCCTCTTGTCGTGATGGTAGTCGCGACGGAGTTCCAGATGGTGTCCGCGGCGGGATCCACGATGCCGTTCATCAAGTCCTTGATTGTCGTGGTGGGACGGTATTCGGCCTCGGGCTTGGGTTTTGCGCAGCTCAGGCAGAATATGAGAGCAAGCAAAGCCGGAATAAAAGGCAAACGTCGCATGGGTTCAAACCGGAGACGCGGTTCCGGCGGAACGCCGCGTGGTAGAGAGGAAGTATAGTAACTGGCCGGCTGACCGCGTGCGACGCCTCACTGAGCCCCGGCAGCTTGCGCGGTTTTATCCGCGGGCACATTGATGGCAAGGACAAAGCGCTGGCCGTCGCGGCTGACGGCGCCGACGTTGCCATCGATGGGCCCTGGCAATCTGAAAAGCATCTTGGGGGCGGCGGCGCGGAACGCCGGAGAGGTTTCCACATCCGAAGCCATCATGACCAGGTCGTTGGAATCGAGTTCCTGGGCGCGGAAGAAAATCTCTTTGCCGTCGTTGCGCCAGTGCAGCATGGTGACGGGGCCTTGAAAGGGTTGACTACCAAAAACGCCATCCGTCGAGACGCGCCATTTCTTGTCCTCCGCCACCGGCTTCGCAGCATCGAATGGGCGGACGTAAACCTCGAAGTGTTCGGGCTTAACCTCGTCCGAGCGGTAGGCGATGAAGCGGCCATCTGGAGACAACCTGCCGGCTTCGTCATCGAACTCGTCCCGCAGATAGTCGATGGGCTTCCGCGCCGCGGGATCGCTCGCGGTAAGGGGCACGAGAAGGATGACGTTGCCCGAGTCGCAGACCAGGAATTTCCCATCCGGGGAAATATCGCTCAGAGCGACAAAAGCGCCAGGCGTGTAGCGAAACAATGCTTCCTCGTTGCCGGTTCCGTCCGCTGGTTTGCGATAAACGGGCCAGTCGCCGTCCAGCAGGGCGGTATAGAAGATGTATTTTCCGTCCGGGGACCAAAGCGGTGTGGCCTTAAAGCGCGTGTCGTCGGTTATGCGGGTAGCCTTTGCCGTTTCGATATCGAGAACCCAGAGATCCTGCTGGCCGGTTTTGATCTCATTTTTTATGACGAGCAGGCGATGCCCGTCGGGGGAAAAGGCTGGATTGGAATACAGGGCCGGGTCGCCCACTTTCTTAACGACCTTTCCTTCCCGATTGAAGATGCTGATTTGCTGAAGCTGCTGGCCGAGTGCTGGGGGAAGGACCAGGAACCGCTCTCCATCGCGGCTGATGTACATCAGTTCATCGGGAACGGCAACCTGCTGGCGGAACACCATGCTGGGTTTGCGGAACGAGAAGGATGGCGAGGTGCTGACCTCCGCGGCCATGATGGAGCGATCCCGGCCAACATAGTAAAGTTCCTTGCCGCCGTGCACCCAGTATGCCGATCTAAAGCTACCGTCGGAAATCTGCCACGGGCCTTCGTGCACCGCAGGATCGGACGGACGGACGAAAACTTCACGTCTGTCTGCCTTGTCTAGCACGACATACGACACATAGCGACCGTCGGGAGAGAAGCGCGGCCAGAAAACCCGCAAATCGCTGTGAAAGATTTCGACGGGTTTGCGATCTGGGCCGCCCTCAATTGGCAATATGTAGAGAGAGCCTCCCTTAATGTCCGAAATGGCGAAGCTCAGAAATCGGCCATCCGAGGACCAGTCGGTAAGGTTCATGAAAGCGCCGGGATTCTTGTATAGGAGCTCCTCCGCACCCTGGCCGTTAGCAGCTCGTATATAAATCGCCTCCTGCCCTTTGCGAATCGAGGTGTACGCCAGCCTGCTGCTGTCCGGCGACCAGACCGGCGAGTCGGCGAACTCCGTCCTGACGCTGGTCGTGAACCGGGTGGCTACGCCAGTGGCAACGTCAAGAACCCAAAGGTCGGCGCTTTCGTTGTCCAAGTCATCCTTGATCGTGGCGATGCGCTTGCCGTCCGGAGACAAGACTGCGGCCTCATACATCGCCCGCTCGCCAATGTGGCCGGTGGGCTTGCCATAGCGATCCAAAAACGTAAGGACCGAGGCGTTGTTCTGAAAGATTTGGGCGTTGCGCTTGGTTCGGGCTTCGACCGCTTCTTTGGACTTGGCTTCGGCGTTCAGCTCTTGTGCCAGTACGCGGCTGGCAAGCGCGGCAAGACAGATGGAGGCGGTGGTCAAAATAACCGCCATGCGAGCACAATTCTTAGTGAAAATAAACATTGGCGCGACTCACCAAGCGGGTTAACAGTTCTGGGGACAGGCCGAGACTACTTTCCCGTCTGCCAAGGTAAAGGTCCGGATGAGTCCGAAGCGGGACTTGTCGCGCGCCCGGCTCACCTCGACGGTGACCGTCTTTCCGACGCTGGCTTCGAAATCGGGCTTACCGACATCGCGGATCCGGAAGAAGCTGGGCGCGGGGCCTTCACTT
>DATFYV010000279.1:0-8261 GCA_035314845.1 Candidatus Acidiferrum sp. | reverse complement strand
TGACAACACTAATTCCGCTTGAAGGAGTAATTCACCATGGCTACTGCAACCGCAACCAAGTCCGCAGCGAAGGGCGGGAGTTTTCTGCTGGAGTCGGCCTTGCCGCAGGAGGTGTTTACGCCCGCGGATTTGAATGACGATCAGCGGCTGATCGGGCAGACGGCGGAAGAGTTTGTGATTAAAGAAGTGTTCCCGCACATCAAGGATTTGGAGAACAAGAAGCCGGGGCTGATGGCGGAGCTGGTAAAGAAGGCCGGGGAGCTGGGGTTGATGAGCGGAGGCATTCCCGAGGAGTACGGCGGCGCGGGGCTGGATAAGCTGTCGGGTATGGTGCTGACGGAGAAGTTGTCGCTGTACGGCGGGTTTGCGGTGACGCACGGGGCGCACGCGGGGATTGGGACGTTGCCGATCGTCTATTTTGGGACCGAGGAGCAGAAGAAGAAGTATCTGCCGAAGCTGGCCACCGGGGAAATGATCGGGGCGTACTGTTTGTCCGAGCCGCAAGCCGGCTCCGATGCGCAAAACTCGCTGACGCGCGCGGAGTTAAACGCCGAAGGTACGCACTACATTTTGAACGGGCAGAAGATGTGGATCACCAACGGGGGATTCGCGGATTTGTTTATCGTGTTCGCCAAGGTGAATGGCGAGAAATTTACGGCGTTTATCGTAGAGAAAGCTTTCCCAGGATGCAAACCGGGAAATGAAGAGCACAAGATGGGGATTCACGGCAGCTCGACGACGCCGGTGTTCCTGGAAAATTGCAAGGTGCCCAAGGAAAACGTGCTGCATGAGATTGGGCGCGGGCACATTGTGGCCTTCAATATTTTGAATGCGGGGCGGTTTACGCTGGGAGCGTCGGGAGTGGGGGCGTCGAAATATGTGCTGGCGACGGCGTCGAAATATGCGAAGGAACGCAAGGCGTTTGGCAAGCAGATTGGGGATTTTGGGCTGATCCGCGAAAAGCTGGCGGAGATGGCCATTCAGCTATATGCCGTGGAGTCGATGGTGTACCGCTCGGCGGGAAATATGGAAATGGCCATGGCCGCGGCGGCGGGGTCTGGCGACAAGGTGAAGAACACCATGGCGGTGCTGGACGAATACGCCATTGAGAGCTCGATCTCGAAGGTGTACGGCAGCGAGATGCTGGACTTTGTGGTGGATGAGGCGGTGCAGATTTTTGGCGGTTATGGGTTCCACGAGGATTATGCGGTATGCCGCGCGTACCGCGATTCGCGTATTAACCGGATTTTTGAGGGCACCAACGAAATCAACCGCATGCTGATTATTCAAATGCTGATGAAGCGGGCCATGGGCGGGCAACTGGCGCTCTTGCCGGCGGCGATGAAACTGGCGGATGAGATTTTGGCAGGGCCATCGTTTGAGGAAACACCCGAAGGCGTTTTGGCGGAAGAAGCACGCATCGTGGGCAACGCCAAGAAGATTTTCCTGCAGGCGGCGGGCGGCGCGGTGCAGAAGTTCCGCGAGAAGCTGGCGGAAGAGCAGGAGTTGATCGGGTCGCTGGCGAACATCGTGATGGAGATTTATGGCATGGAGTCTTCGCTGCTGCGGGCGCAGAAAGCCGCGGAATCGAAGGGCGAAGCGGCAACGCAGGTGATGATCGACGCAGCGCGGGTGTTTATCCATGACGCGATGGAGCGCGTGGAGCATGAGGCCAAGCGGGCTATCGCCGCGGTGCATGACGGGGATATGCTGACCACGCAGATGGCGGTACTGAAGCGCTTTGGCAAGCGCGGCGCGGTAGACACGATTGCGCTGCGCAGGAACGTGGCGGCGGCGGTGCAGGCGCAGGATAAGTATCCGTTTGAGGGGCGTTAGTTTGCCGAAGAAGTGCCACTCACGCGTGTGAGTGGGTGACGGGTCTTACTGGGGATTTCAACGCAGGGGGCGCAGAGTTCACGGAGTGAACAGCTCTCACCCGCGTCAAGCGGACACGCCTTGATGCCCTTGGTAACCTTCAAAAACTTTAACTGATACGGCTGGATCCGCTCCCGAGAATAGGGTGGATGGAGACCTGCGCCCGGGCAAGCTGGGGCGCAGCATGCTGCGCCCCTACAAGGATTGCCGGCGGCGTTTGCGAGATGGATACTTGCGGGTGAAGAAGCGTCACCACCTCTACACAGGGGTACGGCAAGGCTGTTCTACGGGCACACAAACTTGCATACACTGGTGATTCAGAAGAATTTGCGCGTTGTTTGAGGAAGCGAACTTGACTCCCCGCCGGATGTTACTGGTCTCTTGCGCGATCGTGGCCCTGCACATAGGGATGGCTACGATTTTCAAAACCTGGGCGTACACACCGCTGGTATCGAATGGCTTGCAGATTCTGGCTAGCTTCCTGGCGGCCGCGGCGTGCTTTGGCGCGCGCAAGCGGGGCCGGGGCCTCAGCCGCCCATTCTGGTTGCTGGCGGGATTGGGCTTTGCGAGCTGGGGCGTTTCGAATTTCCTGTGGGGCTATTACGAAGTGGCCCTACACATGGAGCCGCCGTCCGGATCGCTGGTGCGTTTTCTGTTCGACGTGCAAGGCGCGTTCTTCGCCATGGCGGTGCTGCAGGAAGAGCACGACAAATCGGCGCACTCGATTCTGGAGTCGCTGGCCGATTTCACGCAGTTGGTCGTTGTATTCACGCTGATTTACATCGGGCTGTACTACATCCCCTCGCTGCATATGAACTCACGAGATGCGTTGCACCTCGAAATTCGCATGGAGATGGGGGAGAACTTCGGACTTGTGGCCCTGGCGCTGTTCCAACGCTTGCGGAGTTCCGTGAAGCAGACGCGCACATTGTTTGGGGGGCTGGCCCTGTACCTGGCGGCGTATGCCATCGGCACGGCGGTGGCGGAGTTCCACGAAAATGTGCAGCAATCACCGACGGGCAACCTATACGACCTGTGCTGGACGATTCCGTTATTGATCGGAGCGGTGTGGGCGGCGGGATGGCAACCGGTGGAAGAGGCGGCCTCCCCCGCGGCAAAGCCTGCGACGTTTTCGCGATTGCTGATGAACAATGTGACCTATGCGCTGGCGCCGCTGATCGTGCTGGTGCAGGTGGCGGGCTTGCCGATCGAATGGCGGGTATTGCGCTATTCGCTGCTGGCCGTGTCCATCCTTTGCTATGCAGTGCGGCTGGGCGTGAGTCAATTGCGGGAGTCACGGAGCAGCGAAACGGCGCGGCGGCATACGCTGGCGATGGATTCGGCGGTCGACGGGATGGGAGTGTTGAACAGCGCCGGAGTATACATTTACGCGAATTCCGCGTATGCGCGAATGATGGGACAGGCGGGGCCGGAAACCATGATCGGCAAAACCTGGCGAGAGGTCGCGGATGCGCGGGATAGCGACCCGGTGGAAAGAGAAATCCGCGAGGCGTTACAGGCAAAAGGAAAATGGTTCGGGCCGTTGAATGTTCATCAGGGGGATGGGACGGTGTTTCCGCTGGAGATGGCGATAACGCTGCTGCCGGACGGCGGAACGGTGTGCGTGAGCCGGGACATCTCCGACCGGCGGAGCGCAGAACTGGCGCGGGTGCAGGCGGAGTTTAAGTACCAGACGCTGGTGGAGCAGGTGGCGGCGATCAGTTATATCGCGGAACTAGGGATAGACGGACAGTGGCTGTATGTGAGTCCGCAGATCGAAAGTATCTTCGGCTATTCCGTGGAGGAGTGGCTGGCGGAATCGACGAACTGGATCCGCCATATCCCGGTTGAGGATCACAGCGTGATCTGGGCTGCGGAGGAAGCCAGCAAGCGCGGAGCGCCCTTTCACGTGGAGTACCGCGTGGTGCGCAAGGACGGGAAGACAGTATGGGTGAGCGATACGGCGGTGGTGGTAGGCATCGGCGGAGAGCGGCCGATGATGGAAGGAATCATCGTCGACATCACGGAACGCAAGCAGCACGAGAATCAATCGCAACAATCGCGGCGCATGGAAGCGGTGGGGCGGCTGGCGGGCGGAATCGCGCACGATTTTAATAACCTGCTAACCATTATCAATGGTTATGCGGAGATGGCGCTAAACCGGGCGGGACTACCGGCTGGCGCAGCCGCGGATGTGCAACAGATTTCGGGAGCGGCGGACCGCGCGGCGGCGCTGGTGCGGCAGTTGCTGGCGTTCAGCCGGCGGCAGGTACTGCAGCCGAAAGCGATCGACGTGAACAGTATTGTGGTGGGACTGGACAAGCTGCTGCGGCGGCTAATGGACGAAAATATCGAGATGCATACGATATGCGCGGAAAACCTGGGAACGGTAAAAGCGGATCCGGCGCAGATCGAGCAGGTGGTGATGAACCTGGTGGTGAATGCGCGCGACGCCATGCCGCACGGAGGCAGGCTTACGGTGGAAACCGCCAACGTGACGCTGGACGAGGGCTACGCGGGAGAGCATGTGCCGGTAAAGGCCGGGAAATACGTCATGCTGGCGGTTTCAGACACCGGCATGGGTATGGATGCGGAGGCGCAGACGCATATTTTCGAACCGTTTTATACGACGAAGGGATCGGGGCGCGGAACGGGGCTGGGACTTTCGACGGTGTACGGAATTGTGAAACAGAGCGGGGGATATATCTGGGTGTACAGCGAGGTGAATCGCGGGACCACGTTCAAGCTGTATCTGCCTCGCGTGGAGGGAGGCGCGGCTCCGACAATCGGTGCGAGTAAGGATCTGGTAGCGGCGCAGGGGACGGAGACGATTTTATTGGTCGAAGATGAGGAAGCGGTGCGGGAATTGGCGCGCACGGTGCTGGCGGCACAGGGGTACAAAATCCTGGAGGCAGAAAGCGCGGAGCGGGCGGAACAAGTGGCGGACCGAGCGAAGGGCAAAATCGATCTGCTGTTGACAGACGTAATGATGCCGGGAACGAGCGGGCGAGAGCTGGCGCGCAAGATGACGGCGCGGATGCCGAAGCTGCGGGTGCTGTTTATGTCCGGGTATACGGACAATGTGATTGCGCAAGGCGGGGTGCTGGAGGCGGGGGTATCGTTTTTGCAGAAACCGTTTAGTCCGCGGGGGCTGGCGGCGAAGGTGCGTGAAGTTTTGGACCAGCCGGTGACGGCGAACTAGCTGCAGGTCTTCAAATCTCCAAAAAAACGTGTGCGAGGATGCGTCCGCAGGCAAGCCGGGGCGCAGTCCCGCCGAGCGGGACGCCCTTACCGGGCTGCTGCCTCGCGCAAATTCATTTGTTGCTGGCGGCTAATTGCTGGCCTAGGCCCTGGCGCGGAGCGTCGTAGGTACCGAGGCGGCCGGTAGCAGCGTCACGAACAACGAATCTGAGGTGATCGGTCTTTGGCGGAAGCGGGACGTTAACATTGAACAGAATGCGGTGGTTTGGTGAGTTTGCGAACTGGGCTTTGGGAATGACGATTTCCATTTCTTTGACCTTGTAGCCGAGGACGGCAGATTTGCCGGACATTTCCGCGTAGACCACAGTGATTTCGGTGCGCTGATCGCCATTGGGCTGCTGGTCCCAGGAGATAGTGTCGCGATCGACGCTGACGGAGAAGCGCGCGGTGGGCGGCGGGGCCAGGAGGACTTTGCCGACGGCGTCGAATTGCACGCTGGCGAAGGGCAGCGGACTGGTGACGGCGCGAGAGAGGGCGAAATCCAGCTCGCTTTTTGAGGCACCGAAGCCTTCGTCGATGGCGTAATAGCCTTGCTGGGTGGCGGCGCTCAGTTTGGGTTGATCCACAATCTGAACCTGGATTTTGCGGAACTTACCGTCGAAATCGCTATTCTCCGGATAGTAGGAGAGGGTGTAGTAGGTCGCGCCGTTTTCGGCGGCGTCGGCCAGGGCTACATCGACGTCATTGCGATAGCGATAGATTTTTCCGCCGGTGGCCGGAGCGAGACTTTCGAAAATTAGTTCGCTGGTGGCGCTGCCGAAGTCCTGGCCCACACCGGTAGAGCCCAAATCCGAAATATAGTCGGGTTCGACAATCGGCAAACCCTTGGGGTCGACAGTGTAGATGGTGGTGCGCGTTTCCTGCATCCAGTTGGCGGTGTAGCGGATGTAACCGAGGAAGCGGTCGCGGTCGGCGAGGTCCACGTTGTAGACGGACAGGACCGGAAAGCCGGTTCCGATCCAGATGACATTTTTGCGCGTCTGGCGGTCGGCGCTGGAAAGCGCGATTTCATCGAGAGCCAAGAGCGAAGTGAGCATCAGGGTCGCGGCGGATTGCACGCCGCCTTCCATGGAATGGGAAGGAAGCTCGAGTTCGATTTTTTTGGCTTTGGCGATGAGCTGGGCGGTGTTTTGCGAGGGATCCGCGACTTTGATCAGGCGGCGTTTGGTTAAGACCATGATGGCGGTGGGGTTTTCGAGCTTGGCGGGTTGCTTGCGCAGGTATTTCAGCAGGGACTGCCAGCCAAAAGACATGTCGACCGAGGCGGTGTTTAGCTCGTCGAGAACGAGGATGGTTTCGGCGCGACTGGAGGTTAAGGGTTTGACGGTACCTTTCTTGGCCGCTGGGGAGGCTGAATCCGCTGCGGGCGCGGGAACGAGATTGAGGTGCTCCGCGGGAGTTTCGAAGTTGGCGATTTGCTGCGGCTCGCTGTCTTCCAAGACTCGGAAGTCGTCTTTCGTGAGATTAGTGACTGGGTTGCCGGCTTTGTCGGTGACCACGACGTCCAGCATTACTAGACGGGAATTGCTGCGGATTACGGGCTGGCTTTGGGATGTTGCGGGAAGTGCGGAGTCCCGTGATTGCGCACAGACGGGCAGAATGGTGAGGAAATAAATGGAAAGCGCGGTCAGGCGCAGGAGTGAAAGAGTTGGCGTGAGGTTGCGCGGCATGAGGTTCACTGTGCGCTCGGTTCTTGCAAGCTATGTGACGAATTCTAACATTAACGCGGGTACGACCCCCGGTTCGGCGACTACTGTCACTGTCGAACCCGCTTGCAAGGAGATAGTCTCGGGTGGCTAGTTCGGCTGATTGGTGGGCTTGGCTGGAGGAGAGGGCGCGTATAGCTCCTTCGGTTTGCCGATGGTGGAGAGGGTGTCGACGTTGAAGCGTTTGTAATCGGAATAGCGCGTGACCTGGTTGATCTTGAAACCTTTTACCAGCAGGACGCGGACGCCGACGTGGGCTTCTTCGTAAGTGGGAAGCCAGACTTCGTTGTTGATGAACTCCTGTTCCTGGACGAAGCTGGTGCCCTTCTGGAGGTTGGCGAGGAGGCCGCCGGCGAACTTCATGTCGCCGACGAAATAGGCTTCGATGCGGGCGACGTCGTGGGCTTTTTCGTCGATCCAGACTACGCCGGCGAGTTTTTGCACGACTTTTTCTTCTAGTTTTTTCGCTTTGAATTCGGGATTGGGCTCGAAGTCGAAGACCAGGACGTCCTGGCCGCGGAAGCGTTCGCGGCGGGGATTTACGAATTGGCAAGCACGCAGGAAAACTTCGATGCCGGGATCGTCTCCCGAGTCAGAATCCTTGCCTTCTTCTTTCTGTTTTTCTTCCTTGGCGTCTTTTTTTGCTTTTTTCTTTTCGATTTCCTCAATTCTCTTCTGCGTTTTCTCGTTTTCTTTCTTTTGCTCTTCGTCGTTTAGGGCTTTGCCGTCTTTCTTGATCAGCGTGGAGATTTCGTCGCCGTCGAGGTAGAAGAAGGTGTATTCGTTCACCTCGTGCTTTTTCACACGGCCATCGCTTTCAAATTCGGTTTGGTCTTCGATGCGGGTTCCGGCGTAGTTTTCCTTGATTTTGTCGATGGCTTTCTGGTTGTCGTCGATTTCCTTGAACAGGGCTTTGAGGTCGGGGAGCTGGACCTGGGATTTTTTGGGAAAGTCGAAGACGCGTTCGCCGACGGTGGCGTTGATGGAGGCGTGAGTCATGGTGATGTTGTAGACGGCGGCGCCGCGATGCAGCTCTAGTGCGTGGGGGATCTGGACACCGCTTTCGGGGCGGTAATCGGAATAGAGGCGCTCGTCGTTGGCGCCATCGATCTGCGCGGATTCTTTTATGAGCAAGTGGGATTGCGAATCGAAGAAAAGTTCACGCTTCAGTCCGGCGGGGTTGGTTAGTTCGAGTTGCAGGGTGTCTTTGCCGCGGACATCGGCGTGGCCTACGAAGGCTACGGCGATTTTGGCCTTTTTCAGGTCGAGGAGATGGGAATTGTAATATTGCGAGGCGGCTTCGAGTTCGGCGTTGGCGGCACCCAGGAGCGTTGAGGGATCGCCGGTGGCGTCTTGATGCCATGCGGACTTGCCGTTGTAGGCCACGATGGCTGGCTGGTTGTCGATGAGGAGTTCGGA
>DATFYV010000278.1:0-7594 GCA_035314845.1 Candidatus Acidiferrum sp. | reverse complement strand
TTGCAGTTTGGCGCGAACGTTCTCCGGCAGCGGCGAGTCTGGCTCGCGGTCGACGCGCAGGACCTGCTGGCCCGCGGTGTGCGCCCAGCCTGCCAGGAAGCGTGTCTTCGTGGGCGTCGCCCAATCCTTCGCGGTAAGAATACCGGACACGTCGACGCCGAGCGCTTGAAAATATTCGCGGAGCTTGGCACCAGCGGCATCGTCGCCGACAGCCGTTACGGGAAGGACGCGCGCGCCCAGCGCGGCAAAGTTATTCGCGGCATTGGCGCCGCCGCCGGGAAGCAGTTGCGTGCGGCTGTGACGCAAGATGAGCACCGGGGCTTCGCGGGACACGCGAGAAATCTCTCCAAACTGAAATTCGTCAGCCACAAAATCACCGAGCAGAACGATGGTCTTCGCAGAAAATCGCGCAACGCAGTCGGCCAGCACGCTTAAATCGACGGCCGGCGAGACCGCCTTGGGTTCGGCAGCTGAACCACGCAGGGCCTTCAAGCGCGCGTTTTTTTTATGCGGCCGCATCATCTCCCTTGCTCCAGGATCCACTGAACCGCTTCGGTAAGAGTCGGCGCAACAAAATGAGGTTGCACGGACCATTCCGCGGCGTGCCAGGCTAGTTCGCCTTCGCCGTAACCGGTGCGCACCAGGATGCCGCGGCTGGCGGCATGCTGGGCCAGGGCAATATCGCCGTGGCGATCGCCGACGACAAACGAGCGCGCCAGGTCGATGGCGTGGTCCTTCGCCGCGCGCTGCAACATGCCCGGCTTGGGCTTGCGGCAGGCGCAAGCGTCAGCGGCGGCGTGCGGGCAATAGTAAATGCCGTCAAGATGCGCATTTTGTTCGTGAAGCCGTGTGTGCAAGAGTGCGTGAACCTCGAGTACCAAAGACTCCGGAAAGTATTTGCGCGCGACGCCAGATTGGTTAGTTACCACAATTACCGGCAGGCCAGCCTGATTCAACCTTTGAATGGCTGCCGCCGCGAAGGGAAAGATACGTAAACGGCTGGCGTGATTCAAGTAGCCAACTTCTTCACACAACGTACCGTCACGGTCGAGAAATACCGCAGGTCGCAGTTTGTTGACGACCTCACCCACGCGGAACCTCGATGAACTGGGGGTCGCCGGAAGGCGCCGCGGCTCCCGCATCGGCGATCCAGTGCCGAATCGCGGCTTCCACCGCGGCGGGTTGCAAGGCGGTCATGCAGCGATGGTCTGTAGGGCAGCGGCGCAGAAAGCATGGGCTGCAGTAGGGTTTCTCCTGAACGATGGTGACGCGCGGCGTAACTGGCGCGGTGCCGAGCGGATCGGTCGGGCCGAAAACGGCCACGACGGGGAGGCCCACGGCTGCGGCTACGTGCATGGCACCCGAATCATTGCCGAGAAATGCCTGGCATCGCGACAGCAAGGCGGGAAGCTCGGCGATGGCGGTTTGCCCGGTGAAATTGATGGGCGGCTTCAGCAAATGGGCGGCGATAGCGTCGGCCACTGCGGACTCCGCGGGCGTGCCAACCAGGATTACGTCGGCGTCGATGTGTATTTGTAAGTGGTTTAGGGCGGCGGCAAAGCGGTCCGGCGGCCAGCATTTTGCAGAGCCATACGAGGCGCCGGCTCCGACCGCGATGCGCAAGACGTTTTCGCGCGCGCCCGCTTCTTTAAGTTTTCGTTCGGCGGCAGCGCGTTGCGGCGGCGGGACGACTAGCTGAATGAATTTGTCGTCGCGAGTTTCCGCCAGCCAGCCTGCTCGGCGCAGCAATTCCAAATAGTAGAATTTTTCATGCGAGGGGAGTTCACCTGGTCGCGGCACGGGTATGGCATCGGTCAGCAGAAGGCTGCGGCCGTCGCGTGCGTAGCCGATGCGGCGGGGGATTTTCGCGCGCCAGGCGAGCCATGCGGCGTCGAAGGCGTTTTGCAGCAGCAGGGCGGTGTCGAATTTGCGGGCGCGCAGTTCGGAGGCAAGGCGCTCGCGTCCTGAAAAACCCGCGTGGATTCCCTTCGCGTCGTAAGCAATCAGTTCGTCGGCGATGTGCTGATCCCTGTAAATATCCGCAACGTAGGGCCGCGCAAGTATCGCCATGTGCGCCTGCGGAAAGCGCGTCCGCACCGCACGCAGCGCAGGAATGGCCATGATGGCGTCGCCCACCCAGTTCGTGGCGCGAATCAAGACGTTCTGTGTGGCGCTCACGAAGCCACCCCGGAACGTTGCGCGATCTTGGTTTCGATGAGCGCCAGAAAATCCTCCGGTTGTGAAACCTCCATGTCGATGACCGCGACGAAGACCGGAAATTTCTGCAACGCGACGCCCGCGAGATTCGCCGCGTCTTTTTCCGTGGTAAGCAACGCACGGGCTCCACTTTGCTCCGCAGCGCGCTCGATGGCCGCGGCATCGGCCGCGGCGTAGCAGTGATGATCGGGAAAAGCTCGCCGTCCGCTGATGGCGAGTTGCCAGCTTTCCAAGTCGCGGAAAAACTGCAAGGGATTGCCGATCCCGCAAAAAGCGAAAAACGGGCCTGCGCCGACTTGCCGGGCGTCGAGTAAGCTGGCGTGTCGATCGCCGCGCAAAGCGCGAAAGCCCAGGAGCTTCGTTGTGGCCGCGAAGACCGGGTACTCTGACAATTGCGCTAGCGACGCGCCCACGCCCGGCGTTTCGGCCCTGGTGAATACCAGAATGTCGGCGCGGCTCATGGCGGAAAGCGGCTCACGGAGCAATCCCGCGGGCAACAGCCGCTCGGCAGCTGGGGAACGCGAAGCGTCCATGAGCAAAATGTCCACATCGCGCTCCAGTTGCAAGTGTTGAAATCCATCATCGAGCAAGAAGATGTCCACTGCTTGGCGCTGTTCGAGGGCCGCGCCGACGGCAAAGCGGTTGGCGCCGACAGCCACTGTTGCACGGGAACCGAGCCGTGCGCGAAGCAGCTCGACCTCGTCGCTGGTGCCCTGCGCACCGCGATAGCCGCGGCTGAGCACCGCGACACGCTTTCCCCGCCCCAAGAACTTTTCCGCGAGCCACAGAACCATCGGAGTCTTCCCTACCCCGCCGACCGTCAGATTACCGACGCTTACGACGGCGGCGCGCAATCGCTGCTGCCGCAACTGCCCTTTGGCGTACGCGCGAACTCGCGCAAGTACCATCAGGCCGTACAGCCAAGACAGCGGCCTCAGAAACAGCTGCGTCAGCCGCGAGCGCTGTAGCGACTGCCAATTCATCCGTACACTTTCGCGCCCGCAACCGCCAGTAGCTTGCTGATTTCCGCAACAGCGCGCTGCGTGGCCCCGCGGCTTTCTTCCACCAGACGCTGGGCCGTCTGTCCCATGAGTTTCCGGCGTGCTGGCTCGCGCTCGAGCTCAATCCACGCCACCCCAGCATCTTCCGGGCTGGGCACTTGAATCGCGGCGTTCGCGGCGACAAAACGACTAGCCATCTCCGAAAAATTTTCCATGGACGGGCCAAACACGGGAACCCTGCCGAATGCCGCAGGCTCGAGAAGGTTGTGGCCTCCCGAGGTTACCAGCGAACCGCCCACAAACGCGTGGTCCGCTACGCCGTAAAGTGAGGCGAGTTCCCCGATGCTGTCGAGCAAAATCACTTTGACGTCGCTCTCCAACTGCACCGCGGAGTTGCCGTTGGACGATGATGTTTGCAGCGGCGCGGGAATGTCCAACGTGGAGCGGCGCACGAACTTGCTGTGAAAATCCTCGATGAATTGCGCGGCCGCATCGAAGCGTTCGGGTTTGCGCGGCGCCAGCACCAGTAGCGCTTTAGGATATTCACCCTGCAGCGTCCCGAAGGCAATCAACGCCAGCGGTTCCTCGGTGGCTACAACGCTGCCAGCTACGATGACCGGCGAGCGCCCGAGGCGAGCGGCTTCTCCCGCTAGCCATTCGGAAATCGGCGTAGGCGCGGGCAATGCCAGGTCGTACTTCAAATTGCCGGCCACGCGAACGCGATCGGCGGGTGCGCCTAACTCCCGTACACGCCCAGCATCTGTTTCGCTCTGCATCAGGAAAATGCCCGCGAAGGACAGCGTCTTGCGCAGCAGCGGGCGCAGATAAAATCCGACCACGCGGAAATATCGCCGGTAACGCGTAAAGGAGCGGTCCGAGATACGCCCACTAACGAAGGCCACGGGAATATTCCGTTTTGCGCACACCCGCAAGAAATTCGGCCAGATCTCCGTTTCCACGATTACCACCACCGCGGGCTTCACAGAATCCACAGCGCGCCGCACGGCAAAAGCCCAATCCAGCGGAAAATAAAGAAAGCCGTCGGCGAAACTCAGCCGGTCCCGCGCCAAGGCCTGTCCGGTCATAGTGGTCGTCGAAATAACGAGCGGGCGATCAGGATGCGCGGCCTTAAGCTCTCGGGCCAGCGTCACACTGGAAAGAACTTCGCCCACCGAAACGGCATGCAGCCAAATCGCGCCTTTGTTTTCGGCGTGGTTTCGCGCGGCGTTTTGGACGGGACCCTGCATCGACAATCTTGCCAACCCGGGAAAAGAAAATCCTAGGCGCTGGCCGAGATTCGCGAGATATTTTCCATGCCGCGCGCTCTGAACCAGCCAGTACGGCGTGAGCGCCAGTGCCGCTAGGCCCAGCAGCAGGCTATAGATAATGAACACCAATCATGGCTCCGGTTTCTTCACGCACCCTCGCAACTTGGTCAAACGCAACGGCTTTCAGGCACGCAAACGGTTCGCAGCGCGGGAGCAACCCCGCACTTCCCCAAGGAATCGAAGGCGACAAGATGAGAAAAAAACATTATAACCCGATGCGCAGGGTTCTCATGGCCATTCCGTATCTGGCGGCGATTTCTTTTACCAACGGCTGGGTGGTGACTTCGCCCGCGAGTTCGCAACGGCCTGCGCCGCCGGGTGGGGCGCCAGCCGAGCGGCATTTCGTCCTGCAAACCTCCTCGCTCGAATCGCACGAAGGTTTGACGATTTCCGCCCGCCCCTGGACGCAGGCTGCGCAATACAAGGAAAAATTTCCCAAAAAATCGCCGGTCACAGGCGGAGTGCTGGCAGTCCAAGTGGCCTTCCGGAACGATGGCGATCAAAGCGTGAAGGTCGGGCTCGACCGTATCCGCCTTTCGTTCAAGGTGGATGAGGACAATCGCCAGGAGTTGCAGCCGCTAAAAGCCGGGGAGGTCGCCGAGGCAATCCTCCGCCCCTCGGCCAAAGACCCTACGGCTCGCCGCCGATTGCCGCTGCCCATCAACACCAGCGGCAACAAAAGCAAGGAATTCACCGAACTGCAGACGCAGGCGCAAAACGCCGCCGTTCCGAGCAACGTGATCGCCGCGCACAGCACGGTGCAGGGCCTGCTGTATTTCGACCTGCAAGGACAATTCGATTTGCTCGGCACTGCCCATCTTTACATCCCCGACGTGGCCATCATGGGCAAGGACGAAGGTCTGACCTATTTCGAGATCGATCTAAGTCACTGACCACGCGAATTCCCTCGGCCCAAAAAAATAACTCGGCAAATATAATTTTCGCTGATTTGCGCGCTTCGCTGCGCTCGGCTAACATCATTGTGCAGAAAATCCTTCCAACTTTTTTGAAACGGGCCGATGCTCACTCTCCTAAACGAATTGAATCCGGAACAGCGCCTGGCCGCGGAGACGCTTGAAGGGCCGGTGCTAATTCTGGCCGGCGCCGGCACCGGCAAGACGCGGGCCATTACCTATCGCATGGCCAACATGATCGCCAGCGGCGTACCTGCGGAAGCGATCCTGGCGGTGACGTTTACCAACAAAGCCGCCGAGGAAATGCGTACGCGCGTTTCCAACTTGCTGCTGCGCGCCGGATTTCCGCCGGCACAGCCGTGGCTTTCCACATTCCATTCTTTGTGCGCGCGATTTTTGCGCCGCGAGGCTCCTAACGCCGGGCTGCCGCGCGATTTCGCCATTTACGACGACGACGATCAAATCGCCGCGGTGAAGCTGGCCATGGCTCACCTGCGTATCGAAGACGACGCACTCACGCCGCGAAACGTCATGAGCCGCATCAGTTACGGGAAAAATCATGGCCAGTCCGCGGAGCAAATCCGCCGCGAAGCTGTAGGGCAGGACGGCCGGCGTGTGGCCGACATTTTTTCGGCTTACGAGAAATTGCTAGCGCAGAGCAACGCCATCGACTTTGACGACCTCTTGCTGCGCTCGGCAAAATTGCTGCGCGAAAACGCCGAAGTGCGCGAACGCTGGCAGCGGCGCTTCGCTTACATCCACGTGGATGAATATCAGGACACCAACCGCGTGCAGTATGAACTGCTGCGACTGCTAACCGGGCCGCACCAGAATTTGTGCGTGGTGGGCGATGAGGATCAGTCTATCTACCGTTGGCGCGGGGCAGATGTGGCGATTTTGTTGAGTTTTTCGCGCGATTTTCCCAACGCCCGGGTGGTAAAGCTGGAGCGCAATTATCGCTCCACGCAGAATATCCTGGATGCCGCTGGCGCGGTGGTGGCCAACAATCCCGAGCGCCTGGGCAAAACTCTGAGTGCGGAAAACGGCGCGGGCGGTAACGTCAAATATTTTGAGGCGCGCGATGCGCAAGCCGAGGCTGAATACGTCGCGGGCGAAGTGGAGAAAATCGAGCTCGACGATCCAAACCAAACCGTGGCGGTGGAATACCGCACCAATTTCCAATCGCGCGCGTTTGAAGAGGTGTTTCGCCGCCGCGGACTCCGTTACAAGCTGGTTGGCGGTTTCAGCTTTTACGAACGGGCGGAAGTAAAGGATGCGCTCGCCTACGTGCGCCTGGCCATGCATCCCGAAGACGATATCGCCCTGCTGCGCGTGCTAAATGTTCCTCCGCGCGGTATCGGCAAAACGACGGTCGACGCGGTGCGAGAAATGGCCCGCACCGACGGCACCTCGTTGTGGGCCGCGATCGGAAAGTTTGTTTCCGGTGCAGCCGCGGGCCGCGCCGTAACTCCGCTTCGCGCGTTCCAAGAACTCATGGCCAAGCTGCGCGAGGCGCAAGCCACCCAGGAGCCTCCGGACTTCCTGCGCACGCTGCTGGACGAAACCGGCTATATGGAAATGCTCAAGGACCGCAATTCCCCGGACGACGTGGCGCGCATCGAAAATCTCGAAGAGCTGACGCGCGCCGTGGCCGAGAGCATCGACGCCGGCGAGTCTTTCACCGACTTTCTTGATGCGGCGGCGTTGGTGAGCGACACCGATTCGTTTGAAGGCAAACCAGGCGTCACGCTGATCACCTTGCATAGCACCAAGGGGCTCGAGTTTGATCATGTATTCCTAACTGGTATGGAAGAAGGCATCTGCCCACACAATCGCTCCATCACCGAAGAAAAAGGCATCGAGGAAGAGCGCCGCTTGGTGTATGTGGGCATGACCCGCGCGCGTAAATCGCTGACGCTCACACGCGCGCTGTACCGCCGCATTTTTGGAAACGAGCAGCAAATGCGCCAGACGCTGGCCTCGCGCTTCCTGGCAGAAATTCCCGCTAACTTGGTGGACACCGTTCGCGGGTCGCTGGGCGAAATCGGCGAAAAGCGCCGCTACGAACCCGACCCGGAATATTCCTACTCCGCGGACGAATTCCTGCGCCGCGTGCGCGGGCAATCCGCGCCGC
>DATFYV010000277.1:0-2158 GCA_035314845.1 Candidatus Acidiferrum sp. | reverse complement strand
AATTGTGATCTACGAAAAAATTGCCGAAGAGCTGGCGGGCAACGGATTTGAGGTCGAGCCCATGGGGCCGAAGAGTTTCGCCATCCAAGCCATACCCGCGGGCATTGTGGCCTCCGACGCGGAGCAGTTGCTCACGGAAATTCTGGACGGCCTGGACCGCGAAAATGCGGCCATATCCATCGATACGCTGCAGGCCAAAATCGCCGCATCCACAGCGTGCCACGCGGCCATCAAAGTGAATATGCCGCTGGATCAAACCAAGATGGAGTGGCTACTGGGCGCGCTAGCCAAAACGGATTGTCCGATGAGCTGCCCCCACGGCCGCCCGGTGGTCCTAAGATATTCGGTAAAAGAAATCGAGAAAGCCTTTCATCGCATCTGAGTCGCAGATTGTGTGGCGGGTGTTGTGGGCGGCGGGCCTCGGTCCGGCAATTTCCAGGAGAAGGGTGGAATGACAGAAACGCAAAAAACCGCGGTGATTTTCGGCCTGGCCAACAAGCGCAGCATCGCCTGGGCCATTGCGTTGAAGTTGCAAGAGGCGGGCTATCGTCTGGCGGTCGTGTATCAGAACGAGCGGCTGGAGCAGGAAGCGCGCGACCTCATCGCGGATTTGCCCGGTGCAACCGGGTTCATGTGCGATCTCTCCTACGACGAGCAGATCGCGAAATTATTCGAGGAGCTGCGCGCAAAATATGGCGTGCTGCATGGCGTGGTGCACAGCGTGGCATTTGCGCCCGCGGAAGAATTGAAGGGCGAGTTCGTCAACACCACACGCGAAGGATTTCGCATCGCGCACGATGTGAGCGTGTACTCGCTGGTGGCCGTGGCGCGCGCGGCGGCACCGCTGATGACCGCGGGAGGCGGCATCGTGACCATGAGCTACTTCGGGGCGGAAAAAGTGGTCCCTAAGTATAACGTGATGGGCGTCGCGAAGGCCGCGCTGGAAGCTAGCGTGCGGTACCTGGCCAGCGATTTGGGCGTGAAAAATATTCGCGTCAATGCCATCTCCGCTGGGCCGATCAAGACGCTGGCGGCGCGCGGCATTTCCGGCCTTGGCGACATGCTGAAGGCTCACGCGGAACGGGCGCCAATGAAACGCAATGTGGATCCCGCGGAGGTCGGCGGTACGGCGGTATTCCTGCTGTCCGATGCGGCGTCCGGCATCACCGGGGAAACGATTTACGTCGATTGCGGCTACAACATCATGGGTTTTTGAACTTCGCTCTTCGTGATACAACTGGGCTTGGAAATAGCGCGCCTCTCCGTCCATACATGCCGCAATTGACCATCGCCATTGACGGGCCCGCGGGATCGGGCAAGAGCAGCGTTGCGCGTCTGGTGGCGCAAATGCTTGGGTACTTGTATCTCGACAGCGGGGCCATGTACCGTGCGCTCGCGCTGAAGGCCCTGCACCAGAATATTTCTCTCGACGACGAAGCTGCGCTTGTGGCGTTGGCGCAAAATACGCACATTGGACTGCAGCCGCCCAGCGAGGAACAAGCTCGCACTGGAGCGAAGAACCGCGTTTTGCTCGATGGCCTGGAAGTGACGCAAGCCATTCGCACCGCGGAAGTGGCGCAGGCGGCATCGCGACTGGCGACCATCGGGCCGGTGCGGGAGGTGCTGGTTGCCGAACAACAGCGGGCGGGAGCGGGCGGCGGCGTGGTGATGGAAGGACGGGACATCGGCACGGTGGTGTTTCCCAAAGCTGAATTGAAAATATTTCTCGAGGCTGCGCCGGAAGTGCGCGCCGAGCGGCGTTGGAAAGAACATCAGGAAAAGTGCGAGCAAATCTCGCTGGACGAGGTGCTGGTCGAAGTGCGCGAGCGCGACCAGCGCGACCGGGAGCGTAAAGTGTCGCCTCTGGTGCGCGCCCAGGACGCGGTGCTGGTAGACAACACCGCGATGAACATCGAAGAGACGGCGCGCCTGGTGGTGCTGCTGGCGCGGCAACGGGACGGCGAGTTGGCGAAAGTTCGGGGGACCACATGACGCGTGTTACGACGATTGCTTTCCTTGCCAGTTGGGTGCTGTGCTTGGCGCCGGGTCTGGCGCTGGCGCAGAAGAGCGATCTGCGCAGAGTCGATGAAGGGCAAATGCTGCGGCGGCGCTTCCGCGAATATCTCGATGCGGACTGGAAGCGCTGGATGACGGAGTA
>DATFYV010000276.1:0-4176 GCA_035314845.1 Candidatus Acidiferrum sp. | reverse complement strand
TTTTATGTGGGCGGGGCGGATCCGTATTGCGAGGATCAGCTTGGGGGATTGTCGCTGACGAAGAAGGGATTGCTGGAGCGGGATCGTGGCGTGTTTCGTGAGGCGCGGTTGCGAGGCATACCTGTGGCGACCACGTTAGCCGGCGGGTATGCGCGACGGGTGGAGGATACTGTGCGGATTCATGTGAATACAATTCTTGCTGCGCGCGGCGTTGCGGAGGCCCGCGACGCGGCGCATCCTTAATCCTTAATAGGTGGCGTTATTTTGGCTGCGCTTGCGCGCTCTGGATCGATTGGGTGCGTTGTTCGAGCTTTGCGGCGTCATCGGCGCGACCGAGCTGCCGGAGTGCCTTAGCTTCGGCGGTCAAGTCGCGGAGCAGGTAAGGGCTGTCGGCGCCGAACTGCTTTTCTGCCATGGCGACGAGATGAGCGTGGCAGCCTTCGGATTTGTCCGGCTTGTTCCACTGATCGTAGACCTGACACAGACTGGTGAGCGGAATGGCCACGCGACTGTCGTCGGAACCGTACATGGCTTCGTAGATGGTCAGAGAGTGCAACAGGGCCGACTCGCTTTTGGCGAAATCTCCCTCCATGGAATAGAGATGAGCGAGGCCGCGCAGGGCATCCGCGGTGCCGGTGCTGTTCTCGCCGTAGCTCTTTTGGTTCACGTCCAACGCACGGAGGAACAGCGGTTCGGCAGTCGAAAAATCTTTTTGCATCGCGGCGATCATCGCAAGACTTTGCAGGGGCATGGTCAGCAAAGGTGAATCCGGGCCGTAAAGTTTTTCGGTGAGCGCGATCTGGCGTTTGAAGGACTCTTCGGCGTGTTTGTAATCGAGGCGCCAGGCGTAGACGTTGCCGAGCTGGCCAACCGCTTCGGGGAGCCGTCCGTCGGGCGGCTGGATTTTTTCGGCGATGGCGATCGCTTCCTTGGAGGAAGTTTCGGCGTCGTCGAAGCGACGCGCTGTCATGGCTTGCATACCGGCTTGCATGGCGGAGTGATATTTTTCGTCGAAGTTGGGAGCTGATTCAGAGGCTCTGAGAAGGGCTTCAAGATCGGCGGCGTCCTGTGGTTTTCCGGCGGCGCGCAACTCGGCCAGATGCTGATGGAAGCGCTGCTGAGCGGTGTGCAACTTGTTTTGTGCATCGAAAAAGATCTGCGGTATGCCCGGCTTTAGCGGAGCTTCGTCGATAGCGGCTTGGCGATAGTTCGCGAGGGCGCCAATCCAATCGCCTTTTTTCTCCAGGGCCAATGCGAGATCGAGCCGGCCTTGCAATCCCTTGGGAGCCAGAGAAACAGATTCCCGATATTCGGCGATGGCACCGTCGCGGTCGCCCGAGCCTTCGAGAGCCTGCCCACGGGAATCATGATAGAGAGAGTTGGCGGGGTCGAGTTCTTCGGCGCGCAGGAGTTCGGCGGCGGAGGCTGCGTAGTCTTTTTTCAAGAGCAAGATGCGGCCGGCGTTGGCATGAGGCCAGGCGAGGGAGGTATCAAGCCTCTCGGCGGCGCGATATTGCTTCAGCGCTTCGTCGTAGTTTTTCTCGGTCTCAAAGGCGCGGCCGAGTCCGGAATAGGCGCGGGGCTCGGCGGGATCGAGTTTGATGGCCAGGAGATATTCGTCCTTGGCGGCTTGCAGCCGTCCGGTATCAAGCAAAGCGCCAGCGAGGCAAACATGGCAGATGGGGTAATCGGGAGCGAGCTTAGCAAGTTCGCGAAATTCGGTGATGGCCGCGGCCGGGTCTTGCTGCATTAACGCGGAACCGAGATTTTGGCGTGCATCGAGATTGCTTGGTTCGCGGCGGATGACCTCGCGGTATTCGCGAATGGCGTCTGCGGTAGCGCCTTTTGCTCCATAAGTCACACCAAGGTTGTAACGTGCCTTGACGTCATCGGGATTCAGCGCGAGGGCCTTCTTATATTGGGTGATCGCGCCATCGTAATCGCGCAGGTCGTTAAGCAGAAAGCCCATGGCTACATAAGCAAGCTGATAGTCCGGTTTGTTGCGGATGGCTTGCTGAATTTCGGACCTGGCGCCCTCGAAGTTGCGGAGCAACTGGAGGGAAAGCCCGGCGTTGAGGTGCGCCGGGGGATTGTTGGGATTGCGGGCAATGGCGGCCTTGGCCTCTCGAAGCGAGTCTTCTGGATTTCCAGAATTGTAGTAAACGTTGCTGAGGCGGGTGTGGATTTCCGGATAAGCGGGGTCCTGGCTCAATACTTCTGCGTAGACTTGCGCGGCCTCGCCCCATTGCGACTGCTTCATGAGAATGTCGCCGATTACAAAGGCTGCGGCGCACCTGGCGGGGTCATTCGGAAAACTGCCAGAGAGTTCGCGCGTAGCGGCATCGAGGTCACCCACGTGTTTCAGCTTTCCAGCGTTGCTCAGGTGCGCCAGAAATGTGGCATCCGCGGCTGGAGCAGGATTGGCGGCAGGCGCATATTTAGCCGTATTAACGGCCTCCAAGATGGAAGGGGCGGCCCCTGCGATTTTCAGAAGCGATACATAGCCGGCATCCGGGACGAAGCTCAGGCCATTGGAGTGAATCTCCGTTACCACGTTGTCCGGGAGGACTTCCCCAGAAACCATAGCTAACAACTCGCTCTTGCTCAGCGGGCGGGGAGAGCTGCTGGCGGTGCGGCAGCCTAATGAGAAGCAACAAATGATAACAATCAAAGACAGAGCTATCTTCTTCTTCATTGATTGCTCCCGGATGGATTTTCGCGAAATCGTATGCCGCTACTTGCGGGCGAAGCGCTCGAAGTCGGCCATTTGGCGTTCCATTTCTTCGCGGGCGGAATCGGCGGCGGATCGGATGCCCTGGATACGGAGCTTGAATTCGTCGGCGTTGGAGGCGCGGGAAAGGGCTTCGTCCAGGGTGATTAGCTGGCGCGTGTAGAGATCGAAGAGCGATTGATCGAAGGTTTGCATGCCGTATTGGCTGGTTCCGGCGGCGATGGCGTCGTGGATGAGGCGCGTCTTGTCAGGATTGATGATGCAATCGCGGATGTAAGCGGTGGCAATCATGACCTCGCAGGCGGGGACGCGGCCAACGTCGTCGGAGCGGCGCACGAGGCGCTGGGAGACTACGGCTTTTAGGGTGGCGGCCAACTGCAAGCGAATCTGTTTTTGTTCCGGCGGAGGAAATACCGCGATGATACGTTGAATGGTTTCCGTGGCGTCGAGGGTGTGCAGGGTGGAGAAAACCAAGTGGCCGGTTTCGGCGGCGAGCAGAGCGGTAGAAATGGTTTCGAGGTCGCGCATTTCGCCGACCAGAATCACGTCTGGATCTTGACGCAGGGCGGCGCGCAAGGCGGTGGAAAAGTTCGCGGTGTCCACTTCGACTTCGCGCTGATTGATGAAGCTGCGCTTGTCGCGGTGCAGAAATTCGATGGGATCTTCGATGGTGATTAAGTGATCGGCGCGATTGGCGTTGATGCGGTCAATCATCGCGGCCAGTGTGGTGGACTTGCCGGAACCCGTTGTGCCGGTGACCAGGACTAAGCCGCGTTGTTCTTCGCAGATGCGCGAGATTACCGCCGGGAGATTTAATTCTTCGGCGGTACGAATTTTTGTGGGGATTACGCGCAAGACCATGCCGACGTTGCCGCGCTGCTGAAACACGTTGACGCGGAAGCGCCCCAGGCCGGCCACGCCGTAGGCCATATCCAGCTCAGCGGTTTCCTTGAACTTTTGTTTCTGCCGGTTGGTCATCATGCTGAAAGCCATGGACAGCATTTCTTCCGGCGTGATGCGCGGGACGTCGGTGATGGGGGCGAGCTGGCCGTCCACGCGGAGATAGGGGTGGTTGCCGACTTTCAGGTGCAAGTCGGAAGATTTTTGTTCGACGGCCCGGCGTAGCAGGTCATCAATGCTGATAGCCATATCGTTGGAAACCCCGCAATCATGCAGCTAAAGAAGGACGTTAGCACTCGGGTTGGAGCGTGAGCAACAAAGTCGGGGTGATGAGTTGCGTTGGGAGTACCTGCCCTTTGGGACAGGCGTCCGCGAATTGCTGACGGTTACTTCTAACACAGAGTTCACAGAGGCCACAGAGAGGAAAGGCCCGGATCTGAAGACCCGCCCAACGGCTAGTCGGTCAGTTTTTTGGTTAGGTAGAGGGAGTCGTAGAGGAGGCCGGCTAGGAAGCCGCCGGCTAACGGGCCGACCCAGTAGACGCC
>DATFYV010000275.1:0-5699 GCA_035314845.1 Candidatus Acidiferrum sp. | reverse complement strand
TAACACGCCGCGCAAAATCGTCAGTGGTAGTTAGGTCTTTCCTGGTAGCGCCGGCATCTTGCCTGCGGATTTTTCCGAAATTCGTTCTGCACAATCGGGAGTCGCGAACCGTGCAGCTCTCTCTCCAGGCCTTTGCGTCATCGCCGCCTAGCCCAGCCGTTGTACCGATTCGCCGCGCCGCAGCAGCTTCTGCAATTGCGCCGAAAGAAAAATGTCGTACCCAACCAGCGCCGCCGCACTTCCAAACAGCGCCACTCCCGCAAGCATCAGCACCAGTTTCAGCGCCAGCATGTCCTTATCCCCTCTGCGACTCGCAAGCTTCCATATGTCAAACACAACAGCTGCGACAATCTCTCAGTGGTGCGCAGAAAACGCGCGCACCAGTTGCGCCGTCCCGCGCACCAGTTCGCCCTGTTCGCTCCGCGCCTTCACCGGCCGTTGCGCCGCGGGCTGCATCACCGGCCCCCGCGCAGCGGATTTCATCAAATAAAACGCGGCCCGCAGCACCAGCCAGTCCAGCAAAACCGCGAGGCCCGTCGCCAACAGCGTCGCGATCACCAGCGTTGCAAAGCTCATCATGGCTACCATCGAAATTCTCCCGCGCTGCGTCTCCTTCTCGCGTGCTAACCGCTTTATTGGCAACTCTCGCCGGAATAATATGCAATCCCCCAGCCAGCATAATGACGCTGAAAACAAACATCTTGCGCCGCGCGACGGTTCCAACCTGTGGCGCTCCGCCCACGGCCGTGTTGCAATCGACGCAGGAATCGCCTGGTACCATTTGGCGCGAACGGAAATACGGCGTAGTGTAGAGAGAAGGAGAGACAGAAGTCGCTGACGGGGTTCCTAACGAGTTCCCAAAAAGAGTCGCGCGCGACGCACCACTACAAACGGGGGTGCCGCCGCGACTCCGTTCATCATCAAAAGAGCGATCGGCAAACTACCAGCAATCCATGAGACGCGGCCTGCAAATCGGAAAAATTCTCGGCATCCCCATCCTGCTGGATCCCAGCTGGCTGTTCATCTTTGGTCTGCTCACCTACGCACTGTCCTCGTCGTTTGCTGAGAAGTATCCCCAGTGGCCCGGTTCGCAGCATTGGGTTGTGGGCTTGTTCACCAGCCTGTTGTTTTTCGGTTCGGTCTTGTTTCACGAGCTTTCGCACAGTGTCGTCGCGCGCCACTACAAGATTCGTGTGGTGTCCATAACTCTGTTCATCTTTGGCGGCGTGGCCCGCATCGGTCGCGATCCCTCCAAAGCCATTCAAGAGTTCAACATCGCTATCGCCGGCCCCATCGCCAGTTTTGTTTTGGCCGCAGCCTTCTTCGGCCTGAGCTTGCTATTCCCTTCCGATCAAAAACTTACAGCGTTGACCACCTATCTGGCGGGGACCAACCTCATTCTCGGACTCTTCAATCTGGCTCCCGGATTTCCTCTCGATGGCGGACGCATATTTCGCGCCATCGTCTGGGCCGTTACGAAGGACTTCTCCAGAGCCACGCGTGCCGCCGGCATGAGCGGCAAGTTAATCGCGTGCGCCCTCATTGGTTATGGCGCGTGGTGCGGGCTGCACGATAATTTGTCTGGCGGCATTTGGTACGGCTTGATCGGTTTCTATTTGCTCGGTGCCGCCAACGACAGCGTCACGCAACTCGCCGTGCGCGAAACTCTGCGTGGTCTCAGCGCCGCCGACGTCATGAGCCAAGAAGTGCCCATTATTAGCGGAGGTATTTCTCTCCAGGATTACAGCGAGGAAGTGCTGCGCACCGGCCGGCGCTACCATCTCGTCGTAACCGATGACCGCCTGGTGGGCCTGATGAATGTCCAAGCGCTGCACGCCGTCCCGCGCGACGAATGGGAACACAACTCGGTGCAAAGTGTCATGATTCCCCGCGACCGCATCCTGTGGGCCTCGCAAGACGAACCCTTGCAGCGCCTGCTCGAGCGCCTCTTCGCCGCCGACATTAGTCAAATGCCGGTTGTTAGCGGCTCCCCTGACGACGGCGCCCACGTGGTCGGCATCGTCAGCCGCGACGCTATTCTTCGCGTCATCCAGGCCCGCTCGGAACTGCGCCACGCTACCTCCAACAAATAACCCGCGACAGGAATACCAACTCTCGCTTAAATAGACGATGAATGCGTTGACAGGGTTATAGTGCAGGGCGATACTGAAGCTGCGAAGCTCGCTTCTCTGCTGAATTCCCAAACGCGTACCCATCGCGAGGCGCATCGTGCTAAAACTCCTCCTCTTCCGGGCCGCCAAGTGGCTGGCCAACGCCAGAAAATGGAAGCTCGCTGCCGATGACCTGCTCTACAAGGTAGGTTACACGAGCGTCCCGTTGTGGAAGCCCTGGCGAGATTTCTAACTGCCGTGTTGGTCTGTAGTTTTTTTCGCAAATGAACGGACCAGATTTACGAGGTTCCACCGGACCTCCTCCTTGACTCCGTCTCCCTCGCCGCCAAGCATTTTCCCTCTTCCGTTGGTCACGACGTAAAACAGTTCGCCATCCGTCACATTCGCAATGCTTTTCGCGTCGCGCCAATCGTGGAGCTCCAATTTCATCTCTAGAGCCAGTTCGCCCTTCCCGTCTCCATCCTTCCCATGACACATCGCGCAGTGATATCCGTATAGCTTGCGCGCCGCCGCGAGGCCTTCCGGCGTGGGTTTGACTGGATTTACCTTGCTTGCGGCATCCGCGGGAATCGGACCCGGTGCCGCCTGCGCTTCGTTGCCTTTCGCCTGCGCGTGGCTTTGCTGCACAAAACTTGTAGTGCTGCCAGCCAACAGAATGGCGCATACCAAAACCAGAACACGATGCATATTCCCCTCCTCAACTTCTCCATCGCCGGGACGAATGGTCCGGCACCCGGACGGGTACCCTGACAAACATACGCCTTCTGTCCGGCAGCGATGTGTCGGCGGTCACGGCGCGTGTGCGAAACGCTACGATTCCACCGATAACCAGGGACGCTGTAAATCACTTCAAGAGTGGTGCCACAAAGAACAAAAATAACGGCGTATCATTCACCAATGGCTTCCATGGCCACTCTCGAGGAAACCCTTCTGAGCGTCTGGCGCCAGTCCCTGGTAGACAACCTCAAGCTCGTAATCGTGGAAGACGACACCTTTAGCGTTCGCGCCACTCCACGCCAGAAACTCAAACAAGTGGATTTTCAATTCGCCGGAAGAGAACTGCGCGGGCTGGAGCAAAGTCCTTCCACGAAATCCCGCTGGGCCCAAATGGCCAAACAAGGCGTCAAAGTCATGCAATTCCTGGAACACGGAAAATACATCGCGGTAGTTTCCGATGGCCAGGTGCATCTGTACCCTGGGAAAGCATAGCAACGCCAGCACTAGCTAGACTCGGGATCGCGGTCGCTCTGTTTTTATCGCGCTTCTAGCACTGCGCGGATGCCGTGGCGCGGCCGCAGCGTGATCGACGGCAGCGGCACAACCGGGTGGCCTTCGACCAGGCGAAAGCGGTAGCGTTGCGCGATGGTCGCCAGTACCAGCATGGCTTCCATCAACGCAAAATTGTTGCCAATGCACTGGCGCGGGCCGCCACCGAAGGGGAAATAAGCGAAGCGTGGCAAACGCTTTGCTAGGCCGTCTTCCCAGCGCTCCGGACGAAACTCTTCTGGCGCGTCAAACCACCGCGGGTCGCGGTGCATCACCCATTGCGACAGCGAAACGCCCGTGCCCTTCGGGACGTGATAGCCGCCCAGCTCGTGATCCTCGATGGCCACACGCGCCGTGCCCCACGCCGGGGGATACAAGCGCATCGATTCCGTCAAAACGTGATCGGTGTATTTCAGTTTCACCACGTCGTCGAGCGTCGGCGCCTTTCCGCCCAGCACCCCATCCAGTTCCTCGTGCAGTTTCTTCTCCGCTGCGCCATTTTGCGCTAGCAGCCACCACGTCCAGGACAGCGCGTTCGCCGTGGTCTCATGCCCGGCGAGAAACAGGGTGATCGATTCGTCGCGCAACTGCTTGTCCGTCATACGCGAGCCGTCTTCATCCTGCGCCGCCAGCAGCATGGACAGCAAATCGCCCGCGTCATGTCCCGACTTACGCCGCTCCTCGATGATGCGGTAAATAATTTTGTCCAGCCGTTTGATCGCCCGCGATTTGCGGATGTTGCCCAGCGTTGGCACCCAGCTGGGAATCAGGATCGCTCTCCCAAAATCGGCGCTGAGCTCCATCAGCAATTCCAGCGACTGCCCTACCTCCTGCGCATCGCGCGCCACGTCCGCGTCAAACAGCGTTTTGCCAACGATCTGCAGCGTGACGCGCATCATCTCTTCGTGAATGTCGCGCGCTTCGCCGTCGCGCCAGCCGTGCAGCAAACGCTCCGTATAACTCACCATGGTTTCCGCATATGCCGCGATACGCGCGCGGTGAAACGCCGGCTGCGCCAGCCGCCGCTGCCGCAACCAGAAACTGCCCTCGCTGGTGAGCAACCCTTCGCCGAAAACATTCTTATTGGCCTGCAATATGCGGCCTTTATGGAATTTCCGCGCGTTGTTCACCAGCACGTCTTCGATGTAATCGGGATTGTTTATGAAGAACACGCGAAAATTGAAATAGCGCATCCCGGTGATATCGCCGTAGGTCCGCGCGCAATGTGTGAAGAACGCCAGCGGATCGCGTCGCACCAGTCCCAGTTGTCCGCTAAGTCTTCTGCGCCCGACGGAATCCGGCCCCGGAGGAAATTTCCCCCGCGCTTCCGCGATGGTGGTGGTCAGCGTACTCATGTCCCGATGCTAAGCGGCTGCGGCGGCGCGGTCAATGCGCGATGTGTAAGGAAGCGTCAAGATGCAACAAAAGCTTTCGCCACTGAGGTTCTCACTGCGCGACAGCCACCCTCGCATCATGCCACGCTCCGCTTGAAAACTTTCATTCCACGCTGCGCGTCGCACGCAGCAGAAATCCCCCGCGCAAGAAATCTACGGAGACGCGCGCAAACCCCGCGGCATTCAACCGCGCGTTGGCTGCGCCCGCCGCAAACGGCACGAACGTGCTGCGCGTGTGCAGCAGGCGCTGCAGCCACCCATCGTTAATTTCAAACGCCAGAAAAATTCCGCCCGGCTCCAGCACGCGAAGCACTTCACCCAAGGCGCGGTCCTGCAATTCCCTGGATCGCAGATGATGCAGCATCAAAATGGCAATCGCGCACGAAAAACTCGCGTCGCCAAACGGCAACTGCGCCGCGTCGCCTTGCACCACTTGCACACTTTGCATCGCTCGCGCTGTCTCGTGCGCATTCGCGGAAGGTGCGGCAGCTCCCGCGGTTTGCGCCGGGGATTTTCCCTCATGCAGGTTGTGCGCATCGCGCGCGATTTTTGCCGCGAACGCCGCGCTATATTCAAGGCTGGTCACCCGCGAAAATTTCTGTCGCAGTGCGGGCGTGGCGGCGCCGGGACCGGCACCCAATTCCAACACGCTGTTGCCCAGATCCCAGCCGTCCAGCATCGCGGGCAGGAGCCGTCGCTGCGTTGCATTGCGCCAGAAACCTGTAGCGCAAAACCAGTTTTCGAGACTGTTCATTGTGTTTCGTCTCAAGCCGGGCCGGAGCGGCGCAGCTTTTGTTTACTCTCGCGCTGGCGCGCCTACCGCAAATCTTTCGCTACTGCAGCATGGGGCGGATGTGGCGTAGCGCGGCGGCGAAAGTATCGGCGTTGTAGGCCGAGGGATTTTCCA
>DATFYV010000274.1:0-5330 GCA_035314845.1 Candidatus Acidiferrum sp. | reverse complement strand
ACCTCCACGCGCAGAGAATCGGCCTCAAACAGGCGGCGCAGCGTACGCTGCATGGCGAGGCTATCCTCGACGATCAATACTGATCCCATCAGTTTCTCTTCTCCCAACGCAGTTCTCCCTCGCATGCCATTCCGTGGGCTAAAGGTCTAATTACACTCCTGTGCGGCGCGCAACGCTGTGAAATATTCGTAAAATCCCTCTCCGCCCGCCAAGCATAAGAGTTTACAACTGAGCAATAGCCTCCCGCCGCCTAAAAATCCATCATCGCTCGCGGTCTCATCGGCCGCATTTCCGCAGACGTTCCAATCGAGGAGGAAACGAATCATGAAGTTGCTGGGCCAGCTTCTCAGGGTGAATTTCTTGCTTATTTTAACGCCAATGCTCTCCCCAGGTGCTGTTTTTGCACAGCACTACACACAAACCAACCTGGTGTCCGACATCGTGGGCGCCGCAGCGACGCACGACGGCAATTTGCAAAACCCCTGGGGCCTAACGCGCAGTTCCACCGGCCCGTGGTGGGTGTCCGACAACAATTCCGGCGTTTCCACGCTGTACACTGGCGCAGGGACAATCATTCCCATCAACGGCAACGGCATCGTCACTATTCCGCCGCCCAAAAACGCTCCCGCCGGCTTCGTAGCGGCCCCCACGGGCATCGTGTTCAATGACAGCACGAGCTTCGTGATTCCCGCACCAAATGGCAATCCCGCCGCCTTCATCTTCGTGACCGAGGATGGCACCATCTCGGCGTGGAACGGCGGCGCGTCGGCCGTGCTCATTGTGGACAACAACGACAACGGCTCCGCCAACGGGGCGGTCTACAAAGGCGCCACCTCCGCCGATCTCAATGGCGCGAAATACCTGTATGTAACCAATTTCCGCGATGCCCGCGTGGAAGTGTACGACAGCAATTTCAATCGGGTGAAGCTCTCCGACGACGCCTTCGATCCAGGCGGCGACGGCGATCACGACGGAGACGACAGCCGCAGTGCGCAACACGTTCCGCGTGGTTTCGCGCCCTTCAACATCCAGAACATCGGCGGCAGCTTGTTTGTCACCTACGCCAAACAGAACGCTTCCCGCCACGACAACCTCACCGGCGACGGCGAAGGCTTCGTGGAAATCTTCACGCCCGCGGGCAAACACATCGGCCACCTGGAGCGCGGTCCCTGGCTCAACGCTCCCTGGGGAGTGGTTTGGACCCCGCGCGATTTCGGAGTGTTCAGCAACAGTATCCTGGTCGGCAATTTCGGCAGCGGCTGGGTCGCGGCCTTCAACGGCTTCACCCACAAGTTCATCGGTTTCGTGCAGAATCCCGATAACTCGCTCCTAACCATCGACGGACTCTGGTCGCTCACATTCGGCAACGACGGCAAAGCCGGACCGGCCACCACACTCTTTTTCAGCGCCGGCCCAAACCAGGAGCACGACGGCCTGTTCGGCACCCTGACGCCCGTAGCCGCGGAAAATGACGGCAGCGTGGAGTAACCCAGTACCGAAGTCGCGAACTTCGGGTGGAACAGGAAGCGCAACACCGTCCTTTAGTAACGGCGGGGAGCAATTACTCCCCGCCGATTTCATTTGCCCTGGCCTTGCCGCATAGGAAGCCGCTCCAGCCAACTGCCCAGAACCTTGGCGGCGTGTTCGCATAAGCGGCGATCTTCTTCGCCGAACGCTGCGGGGGAATGGCTATCGATATCCAGTTCCCCCACCACTTCACCGTTCGCCAAAACCGGCACTACGATTTCCGACTTGGTTTCGAGCGAGCAGGCCAGATAGCGCGGATCGGCGTTCACGTCGTCGACCACCACGGTCGCGCCGCTGAATGCTGCGGCTCCACAGATTCCTTGATTTAGCGGGATGCGCGTGTGCGGCGTTGCGGCACCCTGAAAAGGACCGAGCACCAGCATCGGCGGCACGGCGCCTTTTTCGAGCATGTAAAAGCCGACCCAGTTGTATTTGTTGAGCTTCGCGAAGAGCAGCTTGGTAATCGCGGTCATCAGTTCTTCCGCGGAAGAGGCTTGCTGCGCCAGAAGATCCACGCTGGCGATGAGGTCCGTTGGTTTGCTCGTTGCGGTGGTCATGGGTTATTGAAACACAGGCCCAGCAGACTTGCACCTCAGCGGAATTAACAAAATCCGATCTTCGATTGGATTTTATCCGTGATCCTCGCGGGTGTCGCCCGCGGCGGTTGCAGTGCAGGACAGCGGCTTACCCGGTCCAAGAACGTCGGTAGCCGCGGTGCCGGTAATCAGGCGGGCGCCGCGGCTGAAGGTCAGATACTCGAAGCCCCATTGTATGAAAACCATCACGCGGCTTTGAAACTCGACGATGTAAATTAAATGGATGAACAGCCAAATCAGCCAAGCTAGCAAGCCGGAAATGTGCAGCCCAAAAATGTTGGCTACCGCGGCGGCCCGGCCGATGACCGCCATATCGCCCTTATTGAAGTAGTGAAATGGCTTGAGGGGCTGCTTCCCTTCCACGCGGGCACGAATGGCTTTCGCGGCGTATGCTCCGCCTTGGATGGCGACCTGCGCTACGCCGGGCAGCGGATTGCCGCTCTCGGCAAGAGCATGCGCTAGGTCGCCGACGATGAAAATGTCCGGATAATTCGGAACGGTCAAATCGGGCTTAACGGTGATGCGTCCGGTTCGATCGGTTTCGGCCTGGGTGCGTTCCGCGAGGCGCTTGCCGAACGCGGTGGTAATAATGCCGCCGGCCCACAGCACGGTTTTAGCGGCGAGATGTTCGATCGCATCTCCGCGCCGGAACGCTACGCCATCCGCGTTGATGTCCGTGACCATGACGTTTTTGACCACCTCAACGCCCAGGCGCGTCACCAGTTTCTCGGCCTTCGCAGAGAGAACCTCCGGGTAGGCTGGCAAGACGCGGGGGCCGCCTTCCATCAGCAAAATTCTCGCATCGGGCGGGTTAATATGGCGGAAATCGTGGCGCAAAGTTTCATTGGCGATTTCCGCCAGGGCGCCCGCTAGTTCCATGCCCGTTGCGCCTGCGCCGACGATTACGAACGTCAGCCATGCGCGGACCTGCTCCGGTGTGGCCGCACGTTCCGCCTCTTCGAAGGCATACAAAATTTTGTGACGGATGTCGGTGGCTTCTTCGATGGATTTCAGGCTGGGCGCCCATTCCCGCCAGCCGTCATTGCCGTAGTAGGAGGTCTGCGAGCCAGTGGCCACAATGAGGGAATCGTAGGGAAACACACCGCCGTCGCGCAAGGTGACTTGTTTGGCCGCGGGATCGATGTCCACGGCCTCGCCGAGCAAGACCTGAGTATTCTTCTGCTTGCTGAGAACTCCGCGCAATGGGGCAGCAATGTCGCCGGGCGAAAGCGAGCCGGTGGCCACCTGATACATCAGCGGCTGGAAGAGATGGAAATTGCGGCGGTCGATCAGGGTGACATCTACCGGGGCGCGTTTTAGAGATTGCGCGGCGACCAAGCCGCCGAATCCGCCGCCGAGAATCAAGACTTTGTGCCGCTCTGCCATGCCTTAGGGCTCCCCTTTCTTCTCGTGGCCCGTTTTCTTGTAGCTGCCCGTTGGGCAGAAGTATCAAATATGCTATGATCGCCCTACTTCAGATGCGCAGTGTCCCCGCGGCGATTCTGTTCTTTTCACGTATTATGCCCGCGGAGGGGCCCGTGAACCTACCCTTTCGAGAGTCTCATCGGAAGCCTTTTTCACAAACTGTTCGACCCATTTTTGCCCTGCTGGTTGTCGCCATGCTTGCGCCATTTGGACAATTCGTTGCCAAAGGCCAGACGCCGGTGCCCGCGGAGGCTTCCCTGGTGGCCAAGAACGAGGCGCTGGCGCAACCCGTCGCGCCGAATCCACCCCGCGCCATCGTGATCGGCTTCATGGGCGGAAAAGTGGGCGCAAGCGATCCGACGCGCAATGAACTAATCATCGCCAAGCGCCTGCGCGTTTCGTATCCGCAGGGCGTGGATTTTGAGGTATTCGAAAACCGGCGCCTGGAAGATGCGCACCAAAAGATTTTCCAACTGCTTGGGGCGACTCGCGAACACGAACTGTCTCCTGCGGAGAAAAATGCGGCACACATTATTTTGTACGGGCACAGCTGGGGCGCTTCGGCGGTGGTTACGCTAGCGCAGGAGCTGCGCCGCGATGGCGTGCCTGTCGCCCTTACCGTGCAAGTGGATAGCGTGGAGAAAAAAGGCCAGGATGACGCGCTGATTCCCGAAAACGTCGCACAAGCCGTGAATTTCTACCAGCCCGATGGCTTGCTGCACGGAAGGGCAGAAATTCACGCAGCGGATCCGGCGCACACACAGATTCTGGGAAACTTTCGTGTGACTTATAAAGAGGCGCCCGCGGAATGCCGTCCTTATCCGTGGTATGAACGAGCGTTCATCAAAACGCACATTGCCATTGAGTGCGATCCAAAACTGTGGACGCGAATCGAATTGATGATCCGGGATTCGCTGGGTCAACCGGCCGATGAATCCGCCGCAGCGCGCTGAGACTCAAGATAGAGCCGAGTGGCGCTTTCTGCAGCTTCTCTGCGATGCCGAGTTAGAGCCGACGTTGCGTGCGGAGTTTTGCGCACGAGTGGCTCCCGAGCGATTCGAGGACGTTACCCACCGCATTATTTCCGAAGAGATTCGCGCTGTCAGCTCTCCGGAGCATCCCGTTAGCGCCACCCTACTGCGCGAACACTTGCCCGGCCGGGTGACCGCGCGCGGCTTTCCAGACGTGGAATTCGATAGCTTGTTTGCCAGCGATTGCAGTGGACCGGAGGAAGCAAGCAGGCAAATTCAGAAGGCTTGCGAGATTCTGGAGAATTAATAAGTAAAGATACCCGGTCTTCCTTCCTTCATCGGGCAACCACAGGGCGTTGGCTAAGCTATGCCATTTCCGCGGTGCTGGGCCTTGCGGCGCTCGGCGGCCCAATCCGCGAAGCGCTGCATTCCCACGCGATGTTTCCAGGCCAAGGCGAAAAAACTTTTCGGGTTCATTTCACCCACTTGCGTTCCCAGGTAGGTTTCAAAACGCCAGAGTAAGTAGGGACTCTTCCATGGCCGCAGGCGATAACCGCGCGCGGAAATCCAGTAGTAGCGAAGTGAATTCAGCATAACCCGGTTGAGAATAGTTTGGCCCCGGCCAGGTCAATTCCCCGGCAACGGCACAGACAAGTGTTCATGCACCAGTTGCCAGTTCGGCCCGTGCTTTTCCCAAATGCCCGTGTAGCGCACATCCATTTCTTCACTCTTGCCGCTTTTCTCCGTAACCGCCAGGTGCATCGGGACGATCGTCCAGGCGATCATTCCTCGCCGCGCCACTTTCAAATCT
>DATFYV010000273.1:0-6850 GCA_035314845.1 Candidatus Acidiferrum sp. | reverse complement strand
CCGATTTCGTCGAGAAAGAGCGTGCCGCCATTAGCCTTTTCAAATTTGCCAATTTTGTCCTCGCTGGCGGCGCTGAAGCTGCCCTTGAGGTGGCCGAAAAGTTCCGATTCGATTAAATCTTCGGGAATCGCTGCGCAATTCACTTCCACGAAGGGACCCTTGCTGCGGAGACTCGCGACGTGCAGAGCGCGGGCTACCAATTCTTTTCCCACGCCACTTTCGCCATAAATCAGAACGCGGCCGTTGGTCGGCGCGGTGACCGCAATTTGCTGGCGCAGGGCTTTCATGGGAACGCTGTCGCCGATGACTTGGTAACGGTGGCGCAGTTCGCTGCGCAGGATTTGATTTTCGTCCTGCAGGCGGCGCTGCTGCACGGCGTTGCGCACCAGCACGTTGATTTTTTGCAGGGAGAGCGGTTTCTCAATGAAATCAAACGCGCCGAGTTTGGTGGCGCGCACGGCGGTTTCAATTGTGCCGTGACCGGAGATCATGATGACTGCCGGCGGGCGCGGCAAAGCTTGCAGGCGCGCGAGAGCTTCGAGGCCGTCCATGCCGGGAAGCCAAACGTCCAGGAGAATGACTTCCAGATCCTCGACCGCGGCGCGTTCGAGCGCGGCTTCGGCGGAAGGCACGGCTTCCACGGCGTAGCCCTCGTCACCCAGGATTAAGGACAGCGATTCGCGGATACCAGCTTCGTCGTCGACAATGAGAATGCGGGGTTTCGGAGTGATCACGCGATGTCCGATCCAGTAGCGCTGGGTTCGCCGGCCAGCGCAGGCGCGGTGTCGGCCACAGGCAGCAGCACCAAGAAGCGCGACCCGACGGGTACGTTGTCTTCTACGTGCAGAGTTCCGCCGTGTTCCGCGATGATACGCGCGGCGATAGCCAGACCCAGGCCGGTGCCGCGATCCTTGGTCGAAAAATGCGGAAGGAAAAGCTTGTCCTTATCTTCCGGCGAGATGCCGTGCCCTGTGTCGGCGACGCAAATTTCCACGGTGTCGGACTCCGGGTACACCCGAGTGGAGATCACAATTTCGCGGTAGCGGGAATTTTCCAGCGCTTCCGCGGCATTATCGATGAGATTCACCAGCACGCTGCGCAGCAGCGGGCCGTCGGCGCGCACTGCGGGAAGATGCTCGGCCAAGACGGTTTTGACAGTGATGCCATCGAGCCGTCCTGAGAAAATTTCGATAGCTTCGCGGACCAACGAGGTAGCATCCGTCGGCTGAAGTTTGGCGCTGGGGAAGCGCACAAATTGCGAGAACTGGTTGACGAGGTCGGCGAGGGTGGTTACTTCGCGCTCGATCAAGCGCGAGCACTCCTGCACCAAGCGAGTCAACTCGGGATCGGGAACGACAGCCGCCGACACGGAAGAAGCTTCCGTGCGACGTTCAAGAAAGCGCGTCAGCCGTTGGGCTGAAAGCTGTATAGGTGTGAGGGGGTTCTTGATTTCGTGCGCGATGCGCCGCGCCACTTCCTGCCAGGCGGCCAGTTTTTGCGCGCGGAGCAGTTCGGAGAGATCGTCGAATACCACCACGAATCCGGTGTTAGCGCGGCGCGGTCCTAGCGCGCTTACGGTCACGGCCAGATGCAGCACGCGCCCGGCGACCACCGTTTCCATTTCGCGAGAGACTACGCCTAGGCGCAGCGAGCGGCGCAATAGCTGACCTACAACGCGCGCGGCTTCCGGCCCCAGCAGCAATTCCAGCGAACCGCTATCGCGCGCGGCAGTGCCGAACATGCGCACCACCGCGGAATTGGCACGCAGAATCGCTCCGCTGGAGTCCAGGGAAAGCACGCTGGTGGGAATATTTTCCAGCACCGTTTCCATCAGCTGCCGGCGACGCTCGAGTTCCTGCACCGCTTGCTGCAGGTTGCGGGTAAATTGGTCGATCTGCGCGCGGCTGTCGCGCAGTTGCGCGGTCATGGAGTTGAACGACCGCACCAGCAATCCGAGTTCGTCTTGCTGCTGTTCGGGAACCTGATACTCGAAATTTCCCGCGGAGACTTCGCGCGTCCCTTCAGCGAGCGCCTGGATTGGCACGGTAACTTGTTTGGCGAGGAAAAGGGCCAGCCATGTTACGGAAAACAGCAGCAACATGGTGAAGAACAGCAGGATTAGCAGCATCTGCCGCTTCAAGGCGCGCAGGTTTTGTTTCTGCGAATAATATTCAGCGGTTTGCGCCTGAATCTCGCTGATACGCGCAAAAAAGCCAGGGGGCGTTCGGTACCCGGCGACCAGGAAGCCGGCCTGCGGCTCTGCTGCGGAAATGGAAACGCGCGCCGCCAAGTAGGTCTTTCCCGCTGCCTCCCAGACCTCCACACCGCTGGGCAGGGAGCGTGATTGCGCGCCAAGTATTCCGGGTTGTGCGCAAACGCGGCTCGAACGGTCTTCGGGCGGATTGTCGCAGATTACCCCGCCGCGCAGAACGCGCCCGTGCTGATCGAGAATCCACACCGCGTCCACGCCGAAGGAGAAAGAGCGTTGCAACAATTCCTCGAGCGGCGCGTTGGCGAGCGGCAGAGACTGACGAGCCAGGGCGTGTAACCGTGGAACCTGGGATTTGCCGACGTCGTTGAGCAACAGTTGCGTCTGCTCCGAAGCGACTTCCAGTGGCCGCGGGAACCAGCGCCCCAGTGTCCGATTCAGCAGCGAATAGCTGACAAAAAACATGAACACAATCGGCAGCAGCGAGATGGCCATGGCCCCGACCACCATCTTGGACTTGAAGCGCGCGCCCAGGTGCTCCTTGCTGCGTTCGGCCCACAGCCGCAGCATGGTCCGCGTCAAAATCAGAGTGAAGGTAAGCAGCGCCGCGGTGATCACGCTCGATACCGCGTACAGAGTTACGGCATCGCGCCAATTCGTCGGCTCAAAGGGCACGCCCAGCGAACCAAACGTAAACACCGCGGCAAGCAGCAGCGTCAGCAATATTCCCGCGATGGCGAGACGTAGGCCCTGTCGGGGTGTGAGGCTGCTCATGAGCAAACCCGAAGTGAGACGCGCAGAGTTCTGGAGGAAAGGGTCCATACGGAGCGCACGCCATGCCCCAGGACATTTTTCGTCACCCTTCCAGAATGCCGTCTGAATACGGCAAAATCGCGTTGGCCAAGCATCTCTTGGCACGATAGCCACGCTTGGAGAGCAAGTCAAGAAATGCGCCTGTCCCATGTGCCGCCCACCTGCCCAACCGTACAGGTATTAGCCATTTCAGAACGGTGCGCGAAAATCCGCGTACTGTCGCGAGCGCCATTTGTTAAGGTGAGCCCTGGGCCTTTACCCGGCAGGGAGTGCTGCGGATGTCCGTCCGTTTGGGCGAAATACTAGTTAAAGAAAGTCTCATCACGCAAGACCAGCTGCAGAAGGCGCTCGAATTTCAGCGCGCCAACGGCGGTAAGCTGGGAAGCTGTCTGACCAAGATGGGCTACATCACCGATGACGACATCACCGGTGTGCTCTCGCGGCAGTATGGCGTGCCCTCCATCAATCTGCGCTTCTACGAAATCGATCCCATCATCATTAAGTTGATCCCCCAGGATACCGCGCAGCGCTATCAAGTAATTCCGTTGTCGCGCGTGGGCTCGGTGCTCACCATTGCGATGACCGATCCCACCAACGTCTTCGCCATGGACGACATCAAGTTCATGACCGGCTTTAACGTTGAGCCGGTGGTGGCCTCAGAGTCGGCCATTGGCGACGCCATCTCGCGCTTTTACGGCGCTGGCAGCGGCGGCACCAACCAGGAAGAGATCAGCAATTTGATGAAAGACCTGGTCGAGGATGATCAGGAACTGGAATTGGCCGCCGAAGAAGCGGAGCTGGACGCCGCCTCGCTCGAACGCGCCGCGGAAGAAGCTCCCATCATCAAGCTGGTGAACTTAATTTTGACGGACTCCGTGAAGCGAGGCGCCAGCGACATTCACATCGAGCCCTACGAACAAGAGATGCGCGTGCGCTTCCGTATTGACGGCCAACTGCAAAAAGTGATGTCCCCGCCGATGCGCCTGAAAGACGCCATCACCAGCCGCCTCAAAATCATGGCCAAGTTGGATATCGCGGAAAAGCGCCTGCCGCAAGACGGCCGCATCATGATCAAGTACAAGGCCGACGGCAAAAAGAAAGAGCTCGACTTCCGTGTTTCGACCGTGCCCACCCTGTACGGCGAAAAAATCGTCATGCGCTTGCTGGACAAGGAAAACCTGCGCCTGGACATGACCAAGCTGGGCTTCGAGCAGGAGTCGCTGACCAAGTTTGAACGCAATATTTTGAAGCCCTACGGCATGGTGCTGGTCACTGGGCCGACGGGTTCGGGAAAAACAAACACGCTGTATTCCTCGGTTTCCACGCTGAACAAAGTCGACACCAACATCATGACCGCGGAAGACCCCGTCGAATTTCAGTTGGCCGGCGTCAACCAGGTGCAGATGAAGGAACAGATCGGCCTGAACTTCGCGGCCGCCTTGCGCGCCTTTTTGCGGCAAGACCCCAACATCATTCTGGTAGGAGAGATTCGCGATTTCGAAACCGCGGAGATCGGTGTGAAAGCGGCGCTCACCGGCCACTTAGTGCTTTCCACCCTGCACACCAACGACGCGCCTTCCACCGTGAGCCGCTTGATGAATATGGGCATTGAGCCGTTTCTCGTGGCCACCTCCGTCAACCTCATTTGCGCGCAGCGCTTGGTGCGCCGCATCTGCTCAAATTGCAAGGAACAGCTTGAAGTTCCCGAGCAAGCGCTGATCGACGCTGGCTACACCCCGGAAGAAGTCAAAACCGTTAAAATTTACCACGGTAAAGGCTGCACTACCTGCAACAAGGGCGGCTACAAGGGACGCACGGGCTTGTATGAAGTAATGGAAGTGACCGACGAACTGCGCGAATTGATTCTGGTTGGCGCCTCCGCGCTGGAGCTGAAAAAGAAAGCCGTGGAGTTGGGCATGATCACCCTACGGCGCAGCGGCCTCACAAAAATCGCCGCGGGCCTGACGACCATGGAAGAAGTGCTGCGCGAAACGGTTTTATAGGATGGAAGGTGACGGATGGCTGGAATCACGTTAAGCGAACTGCTGAAAAAGATGATCGAGATGGGCGGCAGCGATTTGCACATCACGACCAACAGCGCTCCACGCGTCCGTGTACATGGAAAGCTGCGCCCGCTAGACATGCCGCCGTTGACCGCCGCGGACACCAAGTCACTAGCCTACAGCGTACTCACCGACGCACAAAAGCATCGCTTCGAGGAAAACCTCGAACTGGACTTTTCCTTCGGCTTGAAAAACCTCGCGCGCTTCCGTGGCAACTGTTTCAATCAACGCGGCGCGGTGGGCGCTGTTTTTCGCACCATTCCCTGGGAAATCAAGGGTTTCGACGCGTTGGGCCTGCCCAACGTTGTGCGTGGACTGTGCGACAAGCCGCGCGGCCTTGTGCTGGTGACCGGTCCAACCGGCTCTGGCAAATCCACCACCCTCGCTGCCATGCTGGACAAGATCAACAGCGAACGTGAAGAGCACATGATCACCATTGAGGACCCCATCGAGTTTCTCCACAATCACAAAAAGTGCCTGGTGAACCAGCGCGAAGTGCACGCTGACACCCACTCTTTCTCGAACTCCCTGCGCGCCGCCTTGCGCGAAGACCCCGACGTGGTGCTCATCGGTGAAATGCGCGACTTGGAAACCATCGAATCCGCCCTGCGCATCGCGGAAACCGGCCACTTGACCTTCGCCACCCTGCACACCAATTCTGCGGCTTCCACCATCAACCGTATCATTGACGTTTTCCCGTCCCACCAGCAGCCGCAAATCCGCGCCCAGCTCAGCATGGTCATTGAGGGCATTCTTTGTCAGGCCCTGCTCCCGCGCGCCGACGGCCGCGGCCGTTCCATGATCATGGAAGTGCTGGTGCCCACGGCGGCCATCCGTAACCTGATCCGCGAGGACAAGATTCACCAGATTTATTCCGCGATGCAGACTGGTACCGGCACCACGGGCATGCAGACCTTCAACCAAGGTCTGGCCAACGCCTACATGAAAAAGGAAATCACTTTGGACATGGCACTATCGCGTTCTTCGAACGCCGATGAGTTGCAGGATATGATCAATCGTGGCGTGACTTCGGCTCCCGGCGGCGGCAAACAGCCCGTGGGCGGCAAGCGCTAGAAGATTTGCGGGCCAGTAACGGCCCCGTTTTTCGGATTTGGCAGACTGAGGAGGGTGTTCCATGAAGGAGTACAAGTATCAAGGAACGAACCGCGGCGGCGGCAGCGTGAGCGGCGTTATGACGGCCAGCAGCAAGGCCGACCTCGCGAACATACTGAAGCGCCAGCAGATCACCCCGACCAAAATGACCGAGAAGGGGAAAGAGTTCAACATCCCGGTCTTCGGCGGCGGCGTCAACGCCAAGGAGCTGGCGGTTTTCACTCGGCAGTTCTCGGTGATGATCGACGCCGGTCTTCCTCTGGTGCAGTGTCTGGAAATTCTCGCTGGCCAGCAGGAAAACAAGACCTTTCAGAAGGTGCTGACCGCCACGCGCAGCCAGGTGGAGGGCGGCGCCACGCTGTCCGCTTCCATGCGCAGCTCGCCAAAGGTGTTCGACGCGCTGTATGTGAACATGGTCGAAGCCGGCGAGACCGGCGGTATTCTGGACACCATTCTCCAGCGTCTGTCCGGCTACATCGAAAAGAACGTCAAGTTGCAGCGCGCTGTAAAGTCCGCATTGGTCTACCCCGTCGGCGTTTTGACCGTGGCGGGCGGAGTCATCACCTTGCTTCTCTGGAAGGTGGTGCCCATTTTCGCCACCTTGTTCGAAGGCCTGGGAGTTACCCTGCCCTTGCCCACCAAAATTGTGATC
>DATFYV010000272.1:0-2779 GCA_035314845.1 Candidatus Acidiferrum sp. | reverse complement strand
CGAAGAAGACTTCCGCAAAATCTTCAAAGTCCGCGTCGAGTTCGACGAAGAAATGACCATGAGCGACGGTGTAATCGCCGAATACGCTGGTCGGCTCCGCGGTCTGTCGGAGAAGGAAACCCTCTCGCCCTTCGACCGCGGCGCTTTCGCCGCCATGCTCGAATACGGCGTGCGCCAGGCTGGGCGCCGCAACAAAGTCACCGCCCGCTTCGTGGACATCGCCGATCTGGCCCGCGAGGCCCACTACGCCGCAGCTGCCTCGAATGAAACCATCGTGCGCGCCGCCCACGTGCGCGCCGCGCTCGCCAGCAAAATGGAGCGCCACAATCTGATCGAGACGCGCATCCGCGAGATGATCGAAGAGGGCACGCTGCTTGTCGACGTCTGCGGCACCTGTGTGGGCCAGGTCAACGGCCTAAGCGTCCTCGAAATTGGCGGCTACTCCTTTGGCAAGCCGGTGCGCATCACCGCCACCGCCGCGCTAGGCAAAGGCGGCCTCATCAACATCGAACGCGAATCCAATCTTAGCGGCCGCTTTCACGACAAAGGCGTGCACATCATTGCGGGCTTCCTGCGCAGCAAATTCGCGCAAAACAAGCCACTCTCCCTGGCCGCCAGCATCTGCTTCGAACAATCCTACTCCGGCGTCGACGGCGACAGCGCCAGCTCCACCGAAGTCTATGCCTTAGTCTCCGCCCTCAGCGGCCTCCCGCTCCGCCAGGACATCGCCGTCACAGGCAGCATGAACCAGCAAGGCGAAATCCAGGCCATCGGCGGCATCAACGAAAAAATCGAGGGCTTCTTCGACGTCTGCAAAATCAAAGGTTTGACCGGCACGCAAGGCGTAATCATGCCGCATACCAACGTGGAAGACTTAATGCTCCGCGAAGAAATTCTCGAAGCCGTAGCCGCAAACAAATTTCACATCTGGCCCGTAGCCCGCATCGAAGACGGCATAGAAATCCTGACCGGCGCCACCGCCGGCAAACGCAATGGCGACGGCACCTTCGAACCGGACACCGTCTTCGCCCTGATCGACGCCCGCCTGACCCACATGGCTACCACCATGAAAGAATTTCAGTAGAAGCAGTTGTAGTGGCGAATCTTTAGATTCGCATCTTTTCCCTTTCACGCATCCCGCAACCGTGACATCACGAAATTTGCCCCAGCTGCAAAACCGCCGATGGCCTAAAATTCACGGCGCGTCGGGTCCCGGTGCCAAGTACGCCTGTCGGTGATCCACGCGCAGGCCGCGCGACTTATTCGCGAGCGCAGAACCACCTCCCGGCCCCGTAGATTGCGAAATCACACGAACTTCCAGCGCATGCACTTTCCCATCCGAAGCCAGCGGCATAAATCCCAGGAAATACTCATGCCGGACGATCTGCGCAATCTCCGCATAAACTGCGGAAAATTCTTTCGCCGCCGCTGGAAAATACGCTCGTCCTCCCGTAGCCTTCGCCAGCTGCCGCAACTCCTCATCCGCAGCTGCGAACTGTTGCGTGGAAAGAATCGCCGCAGCAGACTGTACCTGCTTTTTCTTCGTGGTCGCGGTGGGCCGCAATTCCCCTGATAGCGAAACCGCGAGTACGCGCACGTCTCCCACCCGTAGCCTCTGCAAAAGTCGGCTGCCAGCTTCCGGTGGCGAGGTATCCACGCCGCTCGACAGCAGCACAAGGGTTTTCTTGCCGCGTGTCTTGTCCATCCAATCGAGCACCCCAGCTATGCTCTCGGACAGATTCAGCGCGCCAAAACCGAGATTAAAATTCAAATGTTCCAGGGCATCCGCCGCTACCTGCTTGTTTGCGCTAAAGTCGCAAATCACTTCGGGCCGCTCGGCGTATTTAATCACCGCCACCTGATCGCCATCCGAGAGCCCCGCCAGCAGCGCAAACGCGGCACGCAGATGCCCGCCCTCCGCTAGATACACCGCCGGACCCGCTTCGATCAACAAAAGCACGTACGACGGTTCATCCAGCGCAAAGTAGCCTATCGGCTGCTCCGCTCCATCGTCGAATACTTGAAAATCGCGATCGCGTAAACCGTCGACAAATTTACCGTCCGCGTCCGTCACCGTCACTCCGACATCCACGAGCTTGGTCCCAACGCGGATTGTTGATGTTTCTGGAGCGGGAATCTGCTGCGCGAACAGGGGGTAGGGAACCAAGAACAGCAGAAGAAAAAGCGCGCCAGCACGATGCCCCATAATTATCATGTTGCACGGCGCCGCACTCGACCACAAGCATTGCGGAAAATAAAATGAAGTAAACGGCACAGTCAAACAAAAAAAGGCACGGCGAAACTCCGCCGTGCCCCCAAACCTCCAAACTACTATTGCTTTGCCGGTGTCGCTGCCGGCGCGCTGGATGTGCCGCCCTCCTTCGGCGTTGAGAGATAGCCTGTCAACTCGTCCTTACCCACCTTGAACACCACAATCTCATACGGCGCCAACCGCGAATTCCCCACGTAAAACTGTATCGGTTCACCGGAAGTACGATCCTTCTTTTCAATTTCCCGGTCGTCGGCAAACACCGTCATCGTAAACTTGGACTTCTTCGCATCCGTCTTGTTCACGTTCACCTGAATCGGCCCTACGCGCTGCGGCGTCTTGGCCTTCTTAATCGTGAACTCGTAATAATTGCGGTCCCCGCGGCGTTTTAACTCTTCCAGGTCGTCATGCGTGCGAGCGATCAACCCGCTCATCACGCCCATGTCTCCCTGCGTGCGGTCCAGCTTGCTCTTCGTCGCTTCCAGGTCGCTCTTGGTTGCTTCGATATCC
>DATFYV010000271.1:0-3184 GCA_035314845.1 Candidatus Acidiferrum sp. | reverse complement strand
TCGAAGGCAATACCAGCCTGGCGTTCACCGAAGACGTCGCCGCCCGCTTCAAAGGCTACGGCTGGAATACCGCGCACATCACCGACGCCAACGACCTCGGCGCCATCGAAAAAGTCCTCAACCAGTTCAATCAGACCAGCGACCGCCCCACCTTCATCACCCTTGACAGCCACATCGGCTACGGCGCGCCGCACAAACAGGACACCCGGGAAGCCCACGGCGAAGCCCTCGGCGAAGACGAAATCCGCCTCACCAAGAAAAACTATGGCTGGCCGGAAGACGCCAAGTTCCTGGTTCCCGACGGCGTCTACGACCAATTCAAGAACGGCATCGGCAAGCACGGCGGCGAATCCCGCGCTGCGTGGATGAAGCTCATCGACGACTACAAAGCCAAGTATCCCCAGCTGTACGACGAAATGGCCCGCATGCAGAAGCGCCAGCTCCCCGACGGCTGGGACAAGGAATTGCCCACCTTCCCCGCGGATGCCAAAGGCGTCGCCAGCCGCGATTCCGGCGGAAAAGTTTTGAATGCCTTGGCGAAAAACGTTCCGTGGCTCATGGGCGGTTCCGCCGATTTGTACCCCTCCACGAAAACCCGTCTCACCTTCGACGGAGTGGGCGATTTCCAGGCTGAGTCCCGCGGCGGTCGCAACATGCACTTCGGCATCCGCGAACACGCCATGTGCGCCATCGCCAACGGCATGGCCCTCTCCAAGCTCCGCCCTTTCGCCTCCACTTTTTTCATTTTCAGCGATTATTGCAAGCCCGCCATCCGCCTGAGCGCCATCATGGAACTGCCGGTCATCTACGTCTTCACCCACGACTCCATCGGCGTCGGCGAAGACGGGCCCACGCACCAACCCATCGAGCAGCTCATCTCCCTGCGCGCCACGCCCGGCCTCATCGTTCTCCGTCCCGCGGACGCCAACGAAGTCCTCGAGGCCTACAAGTACACCATGCAACTCCGCCACGAACCCGTGGCCCTCGTACTCACCCGCCAAAACTTGCCGACCATCGACCGCACCAAGTACGCCAGCGCCGCGGGCGTGGCCAAAGGCGCCTACATTCTCGCCGACGCCGCCGACGGCAAGCCCGACGTCATCCTCATGGCCACCGGCAGCGAAGTCGACATGGCGCTAAAGGCCCACGAAAAATTAGTCGCCGCGGGCATCAAGGCCAGGCTCGTAAGCATGCCCTCGTGGGAGATTTTCGAGCATCAGCCCAAGGAATATCGCGAGAGCGTTTTGCCCCCGTCCGTCACTGCCCGCGTTTCCGTGGAACAAGCCGGCACCCTGGGCTGGGACAAATATGTCGGACCCGGGGGGCGCATCATCGGCATGCACACCTTCGGCGCGTCCGCACCGCTAAAAGAGCTGCAAAAGAAATTCGGCTTTGAACCCGACGCCATCGTCGCCGCCGCCAAAGAAGTCATTGCCAACGCCAAGTCCGGCAGCGGAAAGTAAGCGACTCATGCGCATCGTCATCGGTTCCGACCACGCGGGCTTCGCGCTCAAAAGCAAAATGAGCGACGTGGTGCGCGCGCTCGGCCATGACATTCTCGACGTCGGCGCCTTCAACGAAAATCCCGCGGACTACCCGGACTTCGCTGAAATCGTCGCCCACGCCATCACGGAAGGCCAATCCGACCGCGGCGTCCTCTTCGACGGCAGCGGCGTGGGCATGACTGTGGCCGCCAACAAGATTCCCGGCATCCGCGCCTGCGTTTGCCACGACACCTGCTCCGCGCGGCAGGGCGTGGAATACGACGACCTCAATATTCTGGTCATCGGCTCGCGCATCGTGGGAGAAAAACTGGCTGAGGAACTCGTCAAATCTTTTCTGGGCGCGCAATTTTCCGGGGCCGCGCGTCATTTGCGCCGTCTCGGCAAAATCAAAGCGCTCGAGTCTCGCGTCTTTGTCGAGCCCGCGAAAACATAAAATTCGTATTCGCCCTCGGTGCATCTATGCTTCTTTGCGTTACACGATTCTCGCAGCTTGGCCCGCCCCGCGCCCATCTCCGCCGGGCGTACAATTAGGTAGATTTCGCAATTAAGGAGACCACCATGACCACGACCAGCACCGTTCCAACTCCCGGTTCCGCGCAGGGCGCCAACCCCCTGAAAGGCCTGCTCGCCTATGGCCAGTCCGCCTGGATGGATTACATCCGCCGCGACCTGCTTATTAGCGGCGAACTGCAGCGCATCATCCACGATGACGGCCTGCGCGGCATGACCTCCAACCCCGCCATCTTTGAAAAGGCCATCGCCACCAGCCAGGATTACGCGGATATTCTCTCTTCGCCCGAGGCCAAGAAGCTGGACGCCAAGGGCATCTACGAGAAAATCGCCATCCGCGACGTGCAAGCCGCCTGCGACATTTTCAAACCCGTCTACCTGGAATCCAAGCGCCGCGACGGCTACGTCAGCCTCGAGGTCTCGCCCGAACTCGCCCACGACGCCGCCGGCACCCTCGAAGAAGCCCGCCGCCTCTGGAAAGAAGTCGGCCGCGAAAACGTGATGATCAAGGTTCCCGCCACCAAGGAAGGCGTGCCCGTCATTCGCCAACTTCTCGAAGACGGCATCAACGTCAACATCACCCTGCTCTTCGCGCAATCCGCATACGAGCAAGTCGCCGAGGCCTACCTCTCCGCGCTCGAAGCTCGCGCCAAGAAAGGTGTGGACCTCAGCCACATCGCCAGTGTCGCCAGCTTCTTCGTCAGCCGCATCGACTCTCTCATTGACAGCAAGCTCGAAGAAATGATGGAACACCACGATACCGATGCCTCCAAGCGCGCGTTGATCGCCAGCGTCCACGGCCAGGTCGCCATCGCCAACGCCAAGCTCACCTACAAAAAGTATCAGGAGCTCTTCGCCGGCCCGCGCTGGCAAGCGCTGGCCGGGAAAGGCGCGCAGACCCAGCGCCTCCTCTGGGCCAGCACCAGCACCAAAAATCCCAAGTATCGCGACGTTATCTACGTGGAAGAATTAATCGGAGCGGACACCGTCGACACCATTCCCCCCGCCACCTTCGACGCTTTCCGCGATCACGGCAAACTCCGCAACAGCCTCACGGAAAACGTGCCGGGCGCCGCCGAGATCATGGCCAATCTTGCAAAATGCGGCATCTCCATGAAGGAAGCCACCGACAAACTGCTCGAGGACGGCGTCAAAATCTTCCACGATTC
>DATFYV010000270.1:0-22865 GCA_035314845.1 Candidatus Acidiferrum sp. | reverse complement strand
ATTCGTCGATGCTGTGGGCGCGCCAGACCGCCATATCCGGGGCCGCGCGCCTGGAATCAACGTTGGCCGGGCCGCTGCCCACGAAGGTGAAGGATGCCATGAATAATCCGGGCCAGCCGCTCGAAGGGGAAGACTTTGGAGAGGTGTTGCGTCACGAGCTGAATAATCCTCTCACCGGCATTCTCGGCAATGCCGAACTCCTGCTCGCCGAAATTCGCCGCAGTGACGACGGCCGCCTTCCGCCCGGCGGCCTGCAGCGCCTCGAAACCATCACCGCCCTCGCCGTGCGCATGCGCGAGACCATCCGCCGCATCAGCCAGGAATGGACCGCCACCCGCGCTGCCATCCGGAAACAGCCCGGCGCCTGAAAGAACTGCCTGGCGGCGTTCTTCGCTGCGCTGTTGGTGTCCCTGCGTCTCTCGGTTTTGTTTCCCCGGGGCATTCTTACCAAAAACATCCGCACAAGATCCTCAGGGGCCACTGCGGGGAGCCATTGGCAGGCCAGGTTCTCCATTCCTCGCGGAGAATCACGGTAAATTCCTTGGTCCACGGCGCTTGCGACCGTTGCGCTCAGACGCCAAAGCCAAAATGCCGTGCGTGCGAAATGCTTTTCAATCCACTGTCGGGCTGCTAGGCTTACCCCACTAGCGCGGCAGAAAGAGGCGCGAAGCATGAGTGACGGTCTCAGCAGCGTAAAAATTCAGGACGTATTTCCGGACTTGCTGGTGGGCGTTCAGCTGATGGAAGGCCGATTGTCTCCCAACGATCTGGCGAGCCACGTAGTCCGCGCAGCCATGGCTCAGCCTGGCGTTGCCGGCGCCCGCCTCTGGCGTGTGGACAACGGAACAGCGAAGGTGTGGGCCGCGCGAGGAGATTTGCCGCCAGCAGCTGCACCTGGCCTAGCCGACAACACGGGAATTGCCTTGGAGGGTCCCGACCCAACGCTGTGGACCAGCGCTCTCGGAAGCGACGATTTTCAGGTGCGCGCTCTCGAAGTCCGCGGCGCCCAGCCGCTCACCGCGGCTGTCCGCTGTCAGCTCGAATATCTGGCGCGCTTTGCCGCCGTGGTCCTCGCCCTCGCCGAGCGCCGCGGCGCCATGGAAGAGCTTTCCTGCATCGTGGAAGCCACCAAGCGCCTCAACTCCACGCTGGACCTCGGCGAGCTGATCCACATTATTTTGCAAATTGCTACGCGCCAGACCGGCGCCGAACGCGGCACGGTTTTTTTGGTAGACAAGGAGCGCGAAGAAATCTGGTCCCTGGTCGGCCTGGGACTCGCGCAGCACGCCATCCGCTTACCCATCACCAAAGGCATTGCCGGCTGGGTGGCTCGCGAAGGCTTGCCGGTGCGCCTCGAAAACGCCTACGACGACGCGCGCTTCGAGCCGGAAGTGGACAAGCGCCTTGGCTTTCGCACCGAGCGCCTGCTGTGCCTGCCGATTCGCAATGAAGACGGCTCCATTGTCGGCGTCTTGCAGCTCTTGAATAAGAAAGAATCGTTCACCGCCGCCGATGAAGCCTTCATCGACACCCTTTCCATTCACGTGGCCATCGCTCTCGAAAAGGCGCAACTGCATGCCGAACGCGTGGAAAAAGAAAAGCTGGAACGCGATTTGGAATTGGCGCGCGAAATTCAGGCGGGATTTTTGCCGGAAGCCCCGCCGGAATTTCCCGGCATCGCAATCGCAGTCTCCCACCGCGCCTCGCAGCGCGTGGGCGGCGACTATTACGATTTTCTATCCGTGCCCGCTGCTCCCGCCAACGCACACCCCCGTCGTCGCGCCGGCGATATCACGCCTGCAGCCGAGAAATCCGCGGGTGCCCCTGCCAACGAAAACAATTTGTTAGTGGTGGTAGCCGATGTGGAAGGCAAAGGCGCCGCCTCCGCCCTGGTCATGGCCAATGTACAAGCCACGCTGCACGCCCTGGCCGATCGCGTCGAGCCGCTTGAAAAATTACCCTCCACCATCAATCAGATTTTGCTCGAAGGCGGCCGCGCTTCAGCCGCCGCCGGGCGCCACACCAAGTATTTGAGTATGTTCATGGGCCTGCTCGAACACGGCGGCCGCAAACTCCGTTACGTCAACGCCGGCCACGTCCCACCCGCGCTGATTCGCGCCGACGGCGCCATCGAATATCTCGAACAAGGCGGCATGATTGTGGGCTTGTTTCCCGGCGTCGAGTACGAGTGCGGTACGGTGGAATTGCGTCCCGGAGACGTCCTCGTCGCCTGCACCGATGGCATCACCGAAGCCATGGACGCTGCGGGCAACGAATTCGGCAAGCCCGAACTGGCCGCCAGCGTAGCCGCCAAGCGCACATGCGCCCCGCAAGAAATTCTGCGCCAAGTAATCGCCGAAGTAGAAAAGCATTCCAAGGGCGGCATCTACGAGGACGACCGTATCCTCCTGGTGATGAAGGTGGAGTGATCGCGATGCGAAATGGTTCAGCAGCTTCTTGTAGGGGCGCAGCATGCGCCCCAGCTTGCCGCGGCGTAATGGCGCAACCGCCTTGTGCTTTGGTTTTTTGCGCCGACGCCAAAAATACCACTCTCATTACACTGCATTCTTAGTGCCCGGCTGCAACGCCGCCGAAAAACGCCAACACCCGCCGCTGAAACTCTTCCGGCTGATAACCGATCGCTCCGGTGTGAAACGCATGCGGCACCTTCCACAATTCCTTCGGCCCCGCCGCCGCGGCGAAAATCCTCTGGCTGTGCCGGCAGGGCAGCGTGGTATCGTCGCCATCGCAAATCAGCAGCACGGGAAACGCTCGCGCGGCCACGGCCTTCTCCGGCGATACTTCGGAAGCGGGAAATCCCGCCAGCATTTGTCCACGATAGATCATCGTCCAAGCCCCGGGCGCGAAGAACGTCTTACCCAGCAGCGGATATTTCTGCAGCCCGGCGTAATCGTAAGCTGCTTCGCGCAGCGATGCGAACGCCGCTTCCGCGACTACGGCCTCGATGCGCGGATCAAATCCCGCCGATTGCAGCGCGATGCCCGCACCCATCGATTCGCCCAGCGCGAAAAGGTGGAACGGCTGATGCGTTGGCGGCGTCGCGGTTCCTGGCGCGGGCAACAGGGGCGTTTCCGGCATTTGCATTTGTGTTGTTACGCCGGTGCGCGCACCGGAAAATTCCGAGCCCAGCAGTGCGTCGATGATCGCGGAGGTGTCGCGGCGTTCCAGCCAGCCGTAAGTGGCCATGGCGCCGCCGCTGGCGCCGTGCGCTCGAGCATCCATCATCACCACGCTGTACCCCGCGCGCAGCAGCATTTCCGCTTGCCCGATGCCGCCCACGCGATTGTCCGCCACGCCATGAAACACCAGCACCCAGGAGCCATTGGGATTCTGCGGACGTACTTTCCACCCGCGCAGGGTGATGCCGTCCGACGCGGTAACATTGAAATCCTCGCGCTGCGCGTTCACGTGCGCAAAATCGGCATCCGCTTCCTTGATCAGGTCCGGCGTGAGTTCGCGTTTGATGGGATGCAAAAACGAAGGGCCGGCCATCCATCCACCGAAGGCTGCCAGCAGCGGCGGAAACACCAGCAGAATCACTGCGATGCGGATCAGGCGGCGCCGCACTGGATGGGCGTGTGGTTTCATGAGCTGTTTGAGAGTAGATACGAAATTACGCTATACGCTGTTCCGTCTAGATGCAGTTTCCTGCGTTCACGAGCGGAAGAGGACAGATTCGCGCTGGAACATTTTAATGGCGATGAACAACGCGGCGGTTGCGTACACGCAGGTGGAGGCAAAAATAATGGCGATGTAGTTCCAGTGATAGGTGCTGGCCACCAGTTCCTTGCACAGCAGGCTCATGTTGAGCACGGGGACCAGCGCCAGCTTTGGCGTGAGCTCGACGCCGGGAAGCATGGCGGCCACCGCGGGAATGATCACCAGGAACATCAGGGGAGTAATGTAGCTTTGTGCTTCTTTGTAACTTTTGGCGAAAAGGGAAATGGTCATGAGCGCCGCGGAGAACAAAACGGCCAGCGGCAGCACCATGATGAACACAGAGAAAACCACTTTGGGCCCCAGATTCAGCAGAAACGCCGCAGCTTCGCCTCGCGAACTGCCGGAATTGGTCGTGAAATGATGCAGCGCGGAGAATGAGATGCCCATGGACAGAACGGACAACGCTGCGGTTGCCAGCGAGGCGGTCAAGACCAGGAGAAATTTGCCCAGCACCAGGTGCATGCGGCTGATGGGGCTGGACAGAATGGTTTCCATGGTTCCGCGTTCTTTTTCTCCCGCGGTCAGGTCCATGGCCGGATACATGCCTCCGGAGAGACAGAGGAAAATGACCATGTACCCGATCAAGCCGCCAAACGCTGCCGCGCTTACTTTCTCCGCGGGCGCCACATTCTCCTGTTTCACCTCAAAGGGTTTCAGGACCTTGTCGGAGACATTTTTTGCGGCGAGCCTTTCTTTCACCACGGAGTCGCTATATTTGGTCATGTACTCCTGGATCTTGTCCGCGGCAAAGGAGGACTTCAGTTCATTTTCATAAATATAAATCTTAACCGTATCCATTTTCTGCGCGGCCACGTCGCCTTGAAAATTTACGGGAATCTCCACTGCGGCGCGAATTTCCTTGCCCACGATTTGCTCTTTCCAGTTTTCCGTGGTGGGCACGACCTCAATGTTCTCGACCTTCTTTAGGCCCGCGACCACCTCCGGAGAGTCGGCCCCGCCTACGATCATGACCTTGGGAGTTTCTTTCTTGGCTTGGCCGACCAGTATGACCGCCATGTAGCCAAAACCGACGCTCATCACCGGAAAGAGCAGTAAGGGCATGACAATGGTGGATATCAAGGTGCGCCGGTCGCGCAGGGCTTCCCGCAATTCCTTGCGATAGACGATGCCGATGTTGTTCGCGGCCATTTTCTAATTCTCTCCTTGGGCGACGTAGTGGGGCGCTACGACTTTTACGAAAATCTCCTCGAGGTCCTGTTCGCCGTGTTTGGCGCGCAGTTCAGCTAGAGTTCCTTCGGTGAGAAGTTTGCCGGATTGGATGATGCCGATGGTGTCGCAGAGCTTTTCCACTTCGCTCATGATGTGGGTGGAGAAGATGACGGTTTTGCCGAGGTCGCGGCACTCGCGGATGAAGGCGGTGATGGTACGGGCGGTCATGATATCCAGGCCCAGGGTGGGTTCGTCGAAGATCATCACCGGGGGATCGTGAACTAGCGTGCGGGCGATGGAGGTTTTTTGCTTCATGCCGGTGGAGAGTTTGTCGCAGCGGCGGTCGCGAAATCCGTTCATGTCCAGGCGAGTGAAAATTTCGTCGATGCGCTTTTTCAGCGTGGGCTCGTCTAAACCGTTGAGGCGGCCGAAGTATTCGACCATTTCTTGCGCGGTGAGGCGCGGATAAAGGGCCGTGGCGGTGGAGAGAAACCCCACACAGGCGCGGACTTTTTCCGGGGCCTCGACGACGTCATGCCCGCAGACGATGGCGGTGCCATCAGTGGGTTCGAGGATGGTGGCCAGCATGCGCAGGGTGGTGGTTTTGCCAGCGCCGTTGGCACCCAGGAGGCCGTAGATTTTGCCGGGTTGCGCGGAGAAGGTGACGTTGTCCACGGCGCGGATTACTCCGCGTTTTTTGTCGTGGAAGCTTTTGGACAGACTGCGGGCTTCGATCATGCGAAGACCTCGTGAGCGAGAGTGGCAACCGAATTTGGGCGCGCCGAAGGCGCCAACCGGGAGATTCCATCCCGCGCAACCCGCGGGATGGAGAAACCGTGGCGTTCCCAGGGACTTGCAGTGTACTACGCAGGTGCCAGCGGAAAGTTACCCGGTCTAGGGGGGGCGAGGATTCAACGCTGAGGACACAGAGGTTGCGGAGGGATATATACGAAGAACAGGTGACGCTGAGGGGTGTGGGGAGCATCCAATACTGGCGTTTGTTTGGTTCTCTTGGGGTGCGCGAAGTTGTTAGAATGAAAGCAGTTCGCGCCTCCCTGGCGGGCCTGGCGGTTTACGACCCCGAATTTGCATGTGTACGAAGAAGATGCGCGCTCGAATCAGCTTGCAGCGATCAAGTTACGCATGAAGATGCGTGTTTGCGAGTTGCGTATTTACCGGACACATTTTTTTGCGGCGGCAGAGTTTTGCTGTCTGCTGGTGCGCGAAGCGGAGAGGTTTAGAGTAAAAGGAAAACATGGATTACCGGTTGCGGAATCGCATATTGATTTTTCTGGTGCTGGCGGGGATCGCGGCGTACGGACTGGTGCGCATTAGCGGGCGGCAACCGGTGGCGAAGATTTCGGGGGTGACGCCGATTCGCGAGAATCTGGTTTCATCGATCGACAGCAACGGCAAGGTGGAGCCGATTACGCCGTACGTAATGCGCGCGCAGCTTGACACCTTTGTGGAGAAGGTCGGCGCGGTGGAAGGGCAGCAGGTCAAAAAGGGGCAATTGCTGCTGCAGTTGAATGTGAAGGATGCGGCGGCGCAGTTGGCGGAGGCGCGCTCAAAATTGTTGCGGGCGCAGGATGATTTGCGCACCGCGAAAGGCGGAGGACGCGAGGATGAGGCGGCCCGGGCTACGGGCGATTTGGCCAAGGCGCAGGCGGAGCGCGAGCGACTGCAGAAAATCCATGATGCCCTTGTGCGGCTGATAGCCAAACAGGCGGCGACGCAGGATGAGCTGGCGGCAAACGATTTGGCGCTGGCAAAGGCGGATGCGGAAGTGGCGCGGTTGACGGGCGCCAAAAAGGAGTTTGGGCTGGACCTTTCGTTGAGCGCGGGGCAAGCGGCGCTGAGGGTGGAGCAGGCGCAGAGCGAAGTGGCGGCGCTGGAAGAAAAGGTCCGCGACGGGAGAATTACCGCGCCGGCCGATGGAACGCTGTATTCGCTGCCGGTGAAGACGGGAGATTACATGCACGTGGGCGATTTGCTGGCGCAGATGGCAGATTTGCATCACGTGCGGGTGCGGGCGTTTATCGATGAGCCGGAAATTGGGGCGCTGCAGCCGAACCAGCCGGTGAAAATCACCTGGGACGCGCTACCCAACCGGACTTGGCAGGGGCGCACGGAAGTGATTCCCAAGGAAGTGGTGGCGCGCGGGACGCGAAGCGTGGGGGAACTGCTGTGTGCGGTCAGCAATGATCATTTGGAGCTGCTGCCCAACATTAACGTGAACGTGCGGATTAATGCGCAGGAGCGCAGCAATGTCTTGTCGGTGCCGCGGGGCGCGGTAGCCACGGAGAATGGGCATCGTTACGTGTACGTGGTGAAAGACAACCCGCTGTCGGTAGGACAGAAAACGCTGGAAAAGCGGGAAATTCAGGTAGGCATCGCGGACGCCACCAGTTTCGAGGTGTTGAGTGGGCTGCAGGAAGGCGAGATGGTGGGGTTGCCGGGAGACTTCGATTTTCGCGACGGCATGGCGGTGAAGGTGGTGAACACGGATGCGGCGTACGTGCGGGGTTCGCGCTAGTGCGGCGAAGCGCTGTACTGGCTTGTTTGCTGGGCGCGAGTTTGGGCGTTGCGGCGGCTGGGCGCGGAAAAGACAGCGACGGCCTGAAAGCTGCAGAGCAAGCCTACGAAGCCAGCGATTATCCGAAAGCGGCGCAACTACTGCTGACGGCGGCATCCGCGGAGCCGGACAACGCGGAAATTCAACTTTGGCTGACCAAAACGCATCTGGAGATGCAGCAGTACGAGGCGGCCATCAAGAGCGCGGAGCGGGCGGTGGCGCTGCAGCCGAAGAGTTCGGAGTATCACGAGTGGCTCGGACGGGCGTACGGCGAGCGGGCGGATCATGCAGGATTTATGTCCGCGTTGGGCTTTGCGAAGAAGACGCGCCGGGAATTTGAGACTGCGGTGGAGCTAGACGGGAATAATTTTACGGCGCGGCAGGCGGTGATCGAATTTGATTGCGCGGCGCCGGCGATGGCCGGCGGCGGGGAGGACAAGGCGCGGCCGGAAATCGCGCAGATGGCGAAACTGGATGCGGCGGAAGGGCACTATGCGGCGGGAAATTGCCGGCGGCAGAAAAAAGACTTTGCGGAGGCGGATGCGGAGTTTGCAAAAGCGCTCGAAGGCGGGCTGAAATCGGCGGAGCGGGTGTTTGATATTGGGGATTATGCGGTGCGCCATGAAGGGCCGGAACTGCTGGCGAGCGTGGCGAATCTGGGGGCCAAGATTGCGCCGGGGGATTTGCGAATTAAATTTTACCACGCGGTGGCGGAGATTTTGCAGAAGCGGGATGGGGCGGAGGCGGAGAGGCTTTTGCGGGAGTATTTGGCTGGGGCGCCGATGCGGTCGGGGTATCCGCGTCCGGCGGCTGGGCATTATTGGATTGGAGTGTTGTTTGAGAGTGCGGGAAACGTGGCGGGTGCGCGTACGGAGTATGCGGAGGCGGTGAAGGAAGAGCCGAAGAATAAGTTGGCGGTGGAGGCGTTGAAGCGGGTTAAGAAGGAGTGATGCGCGGGCGACGCGGTTGCGAGCGCGAGGGAATCGCAGTTTGGCGGAGCGGGGATTTTTAACGCAGAGTACAGCAGACACCACAGAGGAGAGGGCCGCGCGATTGAGCCATTTGCGTGGCTCCGCTGGAACGGGGCGGGACTGAAGTCCGACACCTACAAAGGCAGCTACAAGGACGTTGGCGATGATGGATTTGCGGGAAACGGTGTCCGTGGCGGTGGATGCGCTTCGGGCGAATCGCGTGCGCGCGATGCTTACTTCGCTTGGCGTGATTATTGGGAGCGCGTCGATTGTTCTTGTGGTTACGGTGGCTTTGACTAGCCAGAAGTTTGTGATTTCGCAGATTGAGGCGGTGGGGTCGAATTTGGTGTCGGCTAGCTTGGTGCAGTCGCCGGATAAGGCGCAGCCGCTGAGTTACGAACTGGATGGCGGGGATATGGCGGCGGCGAAGGCGACCATTCCCGACGTTACCATCGTGGCGGGTTTGCGCGAGCTGCCGATGACGGTGGTGGTGGGTGGCACGGTGCGGCCGGTGAACCTGGTGGGAGTAACGGAGGGATACCAGGCGATCCGTCATTTAGTGATTTTGCGCGGGCGTTATTTTGACGGGCAAGATGTGGAATCGCGCGCCAAGGTGTGCCTGGTCACCAAAGACTTAGCGGACCGCGTATATGGCCTGGAAAATCCGATTGGGCGATCGTTGCGGATGGGAGAGTTGACGTTCGCGGTCATCGGAGTGTTCCGGGAACGAGTGTCCACCTTTGGATTGACGGAAATTCAAAAAGAGTCGGTCATTATTCCCAATCCTTTGATGGAGTACTACACGGGCACGGATATTTTGCGGACCTTGTATGTGCAAGCGGCGCACCCGGACGATGTGGCGGCGGTGTCGCGGCGATTGACGCAACTGCTGGCGAGCCGGCATCCGGCGGGCGCGGTATATGACGTGAATACGCTGACGGCGATTTTGAGCGCGGCACAGAATATTTCGCGCGGGCTGACGATTATGCTGGTGGTGGTGGCATTTATCGCGTTGCTGATCAGCGGGATTGGAATCATGAACATCATGCTCGTGACGGTGAAAGAGCGGACGCGGGAGATTGGGATTCGCAAGGCGATTGGGGCGGCGCGCAAGGAGATCATGTACCAGTTTTTGATTGAAGCATTTTTGATCAGCGGGGGCGGGGCGGTGTTGGGGATATTGATAGGCATCGCCATTCCGGTGACCGCGCAGATGCTGCTGCCGGGGAATTTGCGGGTGCCGATTTCGCCGGCCAGCGTGATTTTGGCGTTTGTGGTGTCGTGTTCGACCGGCCTGTTATTCGGGTATCTGCCTGCGAATCAGGCCGCGAAGCTGCAGCCGATTGAGTCGTTGCGCTACGAATAGCCGTGCCGGCAGATATTATATAGCTGATATATCGAATTCTGGCCGAGGTGTAGACATGCGACTGGCTATAGGGATGGACGCTGTGTGCGGCGTGAACCTTTGCAGGGCGGCGCTGATAGTGGCGCTGGGTTCTGGGGCGCTCGCAGGGCCCCGTGTTGCTTCCGGTCAAGAACTCGCTGACCGGCCTACGCCTGCGGCGTTGACGGTGTCGCGTGAGTTGCCGGCGCAGCAGGTGGCCGCGATGCAGGCTGGCGAACCGCGGATGACGATGTGGCAGAGCGGGGCCGATGGGGCGCCGGTGGCGTTGACACTGAAGCGCGCGATTGAGATGGCGCTGTCGAACAGCAAGGATATTCAGCTGGCGAAAATTCAAACCAGCCTGGCAAATCGCTCCGCGCAGATCTCCAAATCGGAATTTCTGCCAAATCTGTACGCCGGCTCGGGCGTCGGCTATACCTACGGCATTCCGGAAACCCCGGGAGGGCGCGCGCCCTCGGTTTTCAACGTCACGTATACACAGGAAATTTTCAATGAGCCGCTGCGCGGGCAGGCCAAAGAGCTGGCGGAGCAGGCCAAGGCACAGAGGTTTGCGCTGGCGGAGGTGCGCAACAGCGTGATTGCGCGGACGGCGATGGCGTATCTGGAGCTGGAGAAGGTGCGGCACTCCTTGACCCTGCTACACGGCGAACAGGACAGCGCGGGGAAAATTCTGGAAGTGACGAAGCAGCGGCAGGGCGAAGGTTTCGAGTTGCCCGTGGAAGTAACCAAGGCGCAGCTGACGCGTGCGCAGGTGGTGCAGCGAATTTTGCAGTTGGAAGGGCGTGAGGATGAGCTGGAAGTTTTTTTGAAAGGGCAGCTAGGGCTGGCGGACGCCCAGCAAGTTGACGTCTCGGAGGACGATTTACCGGGGGAGGCGGAGCAGGAAGGCGCGAATCTGGTAGCGCTGGCGATGGAGAATAATACCGGACTGCAACTGGCGGAATCCGATGTGCGGGCGCGGGAGTTTCGCCTGCAAGGGGAGAAACGCGGTTATTTGCCAACGCTGCAGCTGGTTGGAATTTACAGTTATCTGGCGAAATTTAACAATTACACCGAATTTTTCAAAACTTTTCAGGCCAATAATTTTAATGCCGGGGTACAGATTCGCGTGCCGCTGTTTAGTGCCACGACCAAGGCGAACGTTGGGCTGGCGACCGTCAATTTGGAGGCGGCGAAGGTCACGTTGGCGAATCGCAAATCGCAGGTGACCGCGGATGTGCGGCAGAAGAGCCGTGCGGTGCGGGAAAAAGATGCCGCCAAGGAAGTGGCGCGCCTGGAGTTGCAACTGGCGCAGCAAAATGTGGAGGTGCTGCAATCGCAGTTTGGCGAAGGGCGCGTGAATTTGCGGGAAGTGGAGCGGGCGCGCGTGGCGGAGAATGACCGGTGGATGGATTATCTGGATGCGAATTTTGCGCGGCAGCAGGCGGAGGTGGATTTGCTGCGGACGGCGGGGCAGCTGGATAAAGTTTGGCAGTAGAGCTGGTGGATTCGAGGATGGGTTTAAGCCGGTCGCGGCTAAAGCCGGGCCCTACGAATGACGGCGGGGCAGCTGGATAGGGTTTGGCAGTTGGGGGCCTGGCCGCGATTGAGGATGAGCTAAGCCTGGTGCTTCAGCGCATGAGTTGTCGGGGCGGGTTGTGTGTGGATTTAACACAGAGCACACCGAGGGCACAGAGAAGAGACTGTTTATGTTTGACGGCGACGATGCGTTGCGATTGGCGAAGGCGGAGAGGGAGTTGGCTCAGGGATTTGCTTCGCTGCCGATGTCTTCCGCTGAGGTTGCGGGGGTTGGGCGCATCGAGGATGTGCTGGCGCTGACCGCGGAGCGTTTGCGGGACAATTATCCTTATTTTCATCCTTTATATGCAGGGCAGATGCTCAAGCCCCCGCATCCCGTGGCACGGCTGGCGTATGCGCTGGCGATGAACATCAATCCAAACAACCACGCGCTCGATGGGGGGCGGGCGACGTCCGCGATGGAGAAGGAAGCGGTGGCGGAGATTGCCGCGATGTTTGGGTGGGGGAGATTTCTTGGGCATTTGTGCGGCGGCGGGACCATGGCGAATCTGGAGGCGCTGTGGGTGGCGGGGCAGGTGCATCCGGGGAAGACGATTTTGGCCAGCGAGCAGGCGCACTATACGCACAAGAGGATTAGCGGCGTTTTGCAATTGCCGTTCGAGGCGGTGACTTGCGATGCGCTGGGGCGCATGGATGTGGAGGCGCTGCAAGCTAGGCTGGAACGGGGCGACGTTGGGACGGTGGTGGCGACACTGGGAACTACGGCGACTGGCTCGATGGATCCGCTGGCGGAAGTTTTGCGGTTGAGCGAGAGGTATGGATTTCGCGTGCATGCGGATGCGGCGTATGGCGGGTATTACGCGCTGGCGGGAAATTTAGGTGAAGAGGCGGCGTCGGCGTTTGCGCGCGTGGCGGAAGTGGATTCTATTGTAATTGATCCGCACAAGCATGGGTTGCAGCCCTATGGTTGCGGGTGCGTACTATTTCGCGACGCGGGAGCGGGGAAGTTTTATAAGCACGATTCGCCGTACACTTATTTCAGTTCGTCGGAGCTGCATTTGGGGGAGATTAGTTTGGAGTGTTCGCGGCCTGGCGCGGCGGCCGCGGCGTTGTGGGCCACGCAAACGCTTTTGCCGCTGGTGAAGGGCGGGGAATTTGCGGGGGCTCTCGAACGCAGCCGGGAGGCGGCGCTGGCGTTGTATCGCAAGGTGCAGCGCAGCGAATATTATGTAGAGGCATTTGCGCCGGAGCTGGACATTGTGATTTTTGCTCCACGAGCGGCGACGGCCTCTGAATCTTCGGCGTTGACGCGACGAATTTTTGACACGGCTGCGCGACACGATTTGCATCTGGCCGTTGCCGAATTGCCGGCGAAGTTCTGGAGCGAGACCCGCGGGGCCATGAAAATGGATCGCGAGACGATTACCTGTTTGCGCTCGGTGCTCATGAAGGCGGAGCATCTCGATTGGCTCGAGCGTATTTGGGAACGGCTGGAAGCTGCGGCGCGCGAGGTGTTTGCCGGCGCTGCGATTGCCCGCTAAATCCACCATCTTGCCGTTCAGCGCACGATAACACCTGTTGGCAGAAAGGTTTGAGGCGCGGCGGTAAACTCGGGTAAACTATCGTCTGGGGAACTGTATTTACTTGAGTTCAGCATAGGGCTCGGCGGCATCGTACGTTGAGGAGGCCGGGTTGCGCGATTTCCTGGGTGTGTAGGGTGTGGGACGCGATGGAACGATTGATAACGAATTTCTGAGGGTGATGAATGCCGGATGTATTGAGAACTTTGCTGTTGAACCCGCCGAGTTTTGAGAATTTTGATGGCGGAGCGAGCTCGCGCTGGCCCGCGACGCGCGAGATTGAATCGTATTGGTATCCCGTATGGCTGGCTTATCCCGCTGGAATGATTCCCGGCAGCCGTTTGCTGGACGCCTCGCCGCACAAGGTCGACTGGAAGCAGACCATCGAAATCTGCAAAGACTACGAATTCCTGGTTTTGTTCACCTCCACCGTTGGCTTCGACAGCGATATCAAGCTGCTGCGCAAAATCAAGGAAGTCAATCCGTCCCTCAAGGTGGCGTTTGTCGGTCCCCAGGGACACATCAAGCCGAACGAAACGCTGCAAGCCAGCGAAGACATAGATTTCGTCACCCATGGCGAGATCGACCACGCGGTGACAGAGTACGCGCACGGCAAGCCAATGAACGAAATTCTGGGCATCAGCTACCGCAAAGACGGCGAGATTGTGCACACCGCGCACCGCGAGCAGATGCACACCCCGGAACTGGATGCGCTCCCGTTCGCGACCGATACGTATAAGCGCGATTTGCAGATCGAGCGTTACAACGTGCCCTTCCTGCTGCATCCGTTTGTTTCGTTTTATACCACGCGCGGGTGCCCGGCGATGTGCACTTTCTGTATGTGGCCGCAGACGATTTCGGGGCATGCGTGGCGCACGCGCTCGGTGGACAACGTTGTGCAGGAAGTAAAGAACACCTTGGAATATTTTCCGCAGATGAAAGAAATATTCTTCGATGACGATACCTTCAATATCCGCAAGGATCGCGCGATTGAGCTGAGCCGGAAATTTAAGCCGCTGAAATTTCAATGGTCGTGCACGGCGCGCTGCCACAGCAAGTATGAAGAGTTGAAGGAAATGGCGGACGGCGGAGCGCGGCTGTTCATCGTGGGCTTTGAGTCCGGCGATCCGCAAATTTTGAAGAACATCAAAAAAGGCGCGACCGTGGAAATGGCGCGCGAGTTCATGAAGAACACCAAGAAGGTGGGCATCAAGGTTCACGGCGATTTCATTATCGGACTGCCCGGTGAGACCAAGGAAACTATTCAGAAGACCATCGATTTCGCGAAAGAACTAGATTGCGAGACGATTCAGGTGTCGCTGGCGCACGCCATGCCGGGCACCGAGTTGCACACTACGATGTCCGAGCAGGGCTTCCTGCGCGTGGAGGCGCTGGCCGATTCCGGCGGGCACCAGCTGCCGCACATCGAATACCCGCATCTTTCCAAAGCGGAGATGATGACCGGCGTGAACCGTTTTTACGACGAATATTATTTCCGGCCCAAGGTCGTGTGGCGCATCGTGAAGGAAGCGCTATGGGACGCGCACGAGCGCAAGCGGCTCTACGAAGAAGCGACGGCATTCCTGAAACTGCGCGCGGAGCGCTGGAAGTGGGCGCGCGCGGGCGGAGATGCGCCGAAGACGATGATTTCAGTTCCGGCGCCGCCAGTTTCGGGCAACGATTAGACTTTTTTCTAAACAGATGACCCACGAACGGAAGTTGCGGGTGAAGACGCTTTTCATGGTCTCGCTGATGGTGGTGTGTGCCAACGTCGGCGACCTGATGCTTAAGCGCGGCATGGCACGCATCGGGGAGGTGCAGCCGACGCTGGCGGGCTTGGCGCGCGTGTTTCCCTTGACGGTGTCGAGCGGCAGCATCTGGATAGGAATTATTTTTTTGAGCGGCTTCATGCTGAGTTACATGACGGTGCTCAGTTGGGCCGATTACAGCTACGTCATGCCTGCGGGAGCGTTCGGTTACGCAGTGTTGACGTTGCTGGCGGTGGTGTTCTTGCATGAGGCGGTTACTCCGCGTCGCTGGCTGGGGGTAATTTTTATTTGCGTGGGCGTATTGCTCGTGGGACAAACGAAACCGCGCACTACGGCGGCGGCCGCCGCGGCGGTAAGCGAGGCCGCGGCATGACCGGGCTGCCTGCTATGACGCGCTTTGCCATCGTGCTGGGGCTGTTGATTTTCGGCAGCACCGGCGGAGAAATCGCCATCACCTATGGCATGAAAGCCACGGGCGAGCCGGTGCGCCTGCGCCCGAAAGAGGTGCTGCAATTTTTGCTGCGCGCGCTTTGCAATGGCTGGTTCTGGGTGGGTGCGCCGCTGATGGCGCTGGCGTTTTATGCGTTGCTGGTGCTGCTTTCCTGGGAGCCGATTAGTTTGGTGATTCCGGCTTCGGCGCTGAGCTACGTGGTGGGAACTTTTGGCGCGAAGTATGTGCTCGGCGAAGAGGTGAGCGCCGCGCGATGGGCCGGGGTGATTTTGGTTTGCGTGGGCGTAGCGCTGGTCGCCAAGGGGTGAAAGGCGGCGGCGCGTGACGCACTGGCTGGCGTCGTCGTCTTGGTATATTTGGTGGCGCTACGCAGTGCTCCTGGTGGCGCTTGCGCCGCTGGCATATTACATTTTTTCTTCCCTTGCGGCCTGGCGATTTTTTTCCCACGAACGGGCGCGGCAACTCCAGGATTTTACTCCCCCGATCAGCATATTGAAGGCCGTGCGCGGCTTGGATTTCGCAACCTACGAGAATTACGCGAGTTTCTGCCGCCAGGACTATCCGCAGTACGAAATCCTCTTTGCTCTCAACGAAGCTGACGATCCCGCTGGAATCATCGTTCGTCGTTTGATGCGGGAATTCCCGCGGTGCGCCATTCGATTGCTGGTGGGCGCGGAAGAACTGGGCAGCAACCGCAAAGTGAACAAACTTGCGCGCATGGCCGGCGAGGCACGCTATGAAATCGTAGCGCTCTCCGACGGCGATGTGCGGGTGGGGCCAAATTACCTCCGGGAAGTGGCCGCACCCTTCTGCGACCAGCGAACTGGCGCGGTCACCTCGTTCTATGCCGGGATTGCGGAAAATAATCTCGGAGCCCAACTCGAAGCCATCGGCGCGGCCAGCGATTTCTTCGCCGGCGTGTTGATGGCCGACTGGATGGAAGGAATGCACTTCGCGCTGGGCGCTTCCATCGTCACCACGAAAAACTGGCTCGGAAAAATCGGCGGCTTCGCGGCCATCGCGGACATGCTGGCTGACGACTACGAACTGGGCCGCCGCATCGCGGCGGCCGGCGGCGAAGTGTTATTGTCCCGCGAAGTCGTCTGGACCATGTATCCGGCGCAGAACTTGCGCGGTTTCTGGGAGCACCAGGTGCGCTGGGCGCGCACCGTTCGCCTGTGTCGCCCGTTTTCATACGCCGGCCTCATTTTTACTCACGGATTGCCCTGGGCATTGCTGGCTTTTTTCGTTGCTCCAGGTAAATGGCTCGGCTGGTCGTACCTGGCGGCCTACCTGGCCCTGCGGTTCGTGATGGCCTGGACCGTTGGAGTTTGGGGCGTGCGCGACGATACCGTGCGGCGAAAGGCGTGGCTCATCCCGCTGCGCGACGCGGTCAACTTCGTGGTGTGGCTCACAAGCCTGGTGGGCAAGCGCATCGTCTGGGGCGGTATCGCATACACCGTCGAACGCGGGCGCATGGCGCCAATCGAGGGCACACGCACTGCGGCCGCCAAGGCTGCGCCCGGCGCCCCTTGAGCCCCTCCCATGCCGCGGGTTGCCGCCGGTGTGTGATTCGTATTCCCTTTAAAATAACGATTTTCAAACGAGTGCGAGGCGGGGTAAGCTCTGGGGCATGCGAACTCCGATGGTTCTCTGGACCGCGGCGCTGGTGCTGGCGACCGCAACTTCTGCTCATTGTCCTTCGGCTGCAGCCGCCGAAAAACTTCCCACTCCAACCAAGGGCCAAGCCGCCGGTGAAACTCGGACCACGGCGGAATCCCCTGCTTCGCGCGACCGTTCATCGCCGAACAGCGTATCGCCTGGCGACTCACCAGCGGATACGCAATCGCCCGACCAGCGGGCGCGCGCGGTCCTGAGCCAAATGACGTTGGACGAAAAAATCGCGCTGCTGCACGGCAATGGCATGGGCAACAGCGATCAGTGGAAGATGCCGTTGACACCACTTACGATTGGCGGAGCGGGCTACACGGAAGGAGTTCCACGGCTGGGAATTCCCGGCCTGGTGATTTCCGACGCAGCGTATGGGGTGCGCAGCAGCGGAGAAAACGGGCGGTACTCGACGGCGCTGCCGTCTTGCCTGGGACTGGCGTCGAGCTGGGACCGCGCCGCCGCTTACGAATACGGAGCGCTCATCGCGCGGGAACTGCGCGCGCAGGGTTTTAACATGTCGCTAGGTGGCGGAGTGAACTTAACGCGGGAGCCGCGCAACGGGCGCACGTTTGAATATCAAGGCGAAGACCCAGTGCTGGCCGGGACCATGGTTGGCAACCTGCTTAAGGGCTTGCAAGCGCAGCACGTGCTCGGCAACGTTAAGCATTATGCGATCAACGATCAGGAGACGGGCCGCGACTTTGTGAACGCCATCATCTCCAAGCGGGCCATGCAGGAAAGCGATCTACTGGCGTTTCACATTGGCTTGCAGATTTCCGATGCGGGTGCAGTGATGTGTTCGTACAACGTGGTGAACGGCGATCACGCGTGCGAAAACTCCTACCTGTTGACCGACGTGCTCAAGAAGCAGTGGGGCTTTAAGGGCTATGTGCTCTCCGACTGGGGAGGGACGCACAGCACGATCAAAGCGTCAGCCGCGGGGCTGGATCAGGAGCAGCCTATGGCGGACTTTTTTGGCCCGGCGCTGAAAGCCGCGGTGGAAGCAGGCAAAGTGTCGATGTCGGAGATCGACGATCACGTACTGCGGGTTCTGCGCTCGGAGTTTGCAGCGGGTCTGGTGGACTACCCGGTGCAGAAGAGCGTGGTGGACGCCGAGGGCGGACTGGAGATCGCGCAGCGCCTGGAGGAAGAAAGCATCGTGCTGCTGCGAAATGAAGGCGGACTGCTGCCGTTGGACGCGACGAAGCTGAAGAGTGTGGCAGTGATCGGCGCGCATGCGGATGTGGGGATGATCTCCGGCGGCGGTTCCGCGCAGGTGGATCCGCCCGGAGGCAACGCCATCGCGCCGCCGGGACTGGGGGCGACCACGTGGCAGGCGCACATCTGGTTTCCGGCGTCTCCGCTGAAGGCCATTCGCGCGAAGATTCCGGGAGCGAAAGTGGATTTCAGTTCCGGTGAAAACCTGGAGGCGGCGACGACCCTGGCGAAGAATTCGGACGTGGCGATTGTCTTCGTGCATCAGTGGGAAAGCGAAGGAGTGGACTTAGCAAATCTGTCGCTGCCCGACAATCAGGACGCGCTGATCGCCGCGGTGGCGACCGCGAATCCCCACACGATCGTGGTGCTGGAAACGGGCACGGCGGTGACCATGCCGTGGGTTAACCGCGTGGGCGGGATCCTGGAAGCGTGGTACGGCGGAAGCCGGGGCCACGTGGCGGTAGCCAACGTCTTGTTTGGCGACGTGAATCCCAGCGGAAAGCTGGCGATGACCTTCCCGAAGAGCGAGCTAGACTTGCCGCACCCGACAATCGCGCCGGGAGCCTCGCCGAAGGCCGTGCCGCCGTACTCAGTGACCTACGACGAGGGGTTGAAGGTGGGGTACAAGTGGTACGACGCAGAGCACAAGGCGGTGCTCTTTCCGTTTGGTTACGGGTTGTCGTATTCGACCTATCGTTACGCAAATCTAAAAGTGGACGCGGGAGCCCGCAAGGCGACCTTCACGGTGACCAACACGGGAAAGCGCAGCGGCGCGGAAATCTCCGAAGTGTACGTATCCTTGCCGGCAGCTGCGGACGAGCCTCCCAAGCGGCTGGTGGGCTGGAGCAAAGAGAAGCTTGCCCCCGGAGAAAGCCGGGAAATAAGCGTGGAGATTGATCCGCAATTTCTTGCCGTTTTCGACGAGCAGAGCAATGCGTTTAAGCAAATTCCGGGAAAGTATGTCTTCGCGGTGGGCGGTTCCTCGCAGGACCTGGACCTCAAGCGTGAAGTGAGCCTGCCGTAGGAAGGGAAACGGCGCCGAATTTTTCCGCCGCCGGACACGCCAGAGTACCGCCGTCTGTTACGACTGGGGCACAAGCACAGGAATCCTTGGCTCCCGAAGGCTCATTGGCGGTAACCGCGTCTTGGCGCTCAGGATGCTTTCGATCACCGCGATCAGTTGGCTGGTGCGGATGGGTTTGGAGACGTAACCGTCCATGCCGCCGGCCAGGTGGCGTTGGAGGCAGAGCTAAGGCCCCTGGCTGCAGCGGAGTAGCGCTCTTGTGGCGAACTGGAGGATGGGATGGTCGGGGGCTCCGTCCCAAAGGAGAATTCGCGTCTGATTCGGAACTCTGGTGCGTCCCGCACCCGCTTTCATTGCGGGTTCTGTCAACGACGTGATATTCTTGGATTCGGGAAAAGTTCGTCGCGCGGCGCGCCGCTCCACTTGCTCCACTTGCCGCCGGTCAGAAAATCGCAACTGTTTCGGACCTACCTGAGGCTGCCCCAAACACTCTGGTGCGATTCATTTTTCCGGTGTTGTACGGTTGGGAGGTCGTCCAATTGGCAGGACTCCAGATTCTGAATCTGGCTATCCTGGTTCGAGTCCAGGCCTCCCAGCCAAAATTCTCCCAGACGCAAGTTATTCCACTGCTATTTTTCTAGCGAATCCAGCTCGTTGAATACTTCGGCGGCGAGGTGAAAGGCGGAGTTGGCCGCGGGCACGCCGCAGTAGATGGCGGATTGCAGCAGCACTTCCTTGATTTCGTCGCGGGTGACGCCGTTGTGCAGGGCGGCGCGCAGGTGCAGGCGGAATTCGTCGCCGCGATTGAGGGCGATGAGCATCGCCAGGGTGAGCAGGCTGCGGCTTGGCAGCGGCAGGCCCGGCCTTGACCAGATTTCTCCCCAAGCATAACGGGTAATTAAATCCTGAAATTCGGCGCTAAAAGCGTTGCCGCTTTGCTGCGCGTTGTCGACGTGTCTATCGCCGAGGACGGCGCGGCGGACTTTCATGCCCTGGGCGTGGCGTTCGCGGTCGTTGCTGATGGGCAGGTCGGGCATGTCAGACTCCTTCGGAGGTTAGGAACTGCAGTACGGCGCTCGTGTAGGCTGCGGAGGCTTCGACATTGGAGAGATGTGCGGCTTGAAGTTCCGCGTATTGCGCGCCGGGGATTTTTTCGGCCAGGTATTTTCCGTCGGCGGGCGGCGAGACGGGGTCCTTGGCCCCGGAGATGATCAGTGTGGGCACGCGGATCTCCGCGACGGTTTCGCGCAGGTCGGTGTCGCGCAAGGCGGCGCAGCAGGCGACGTAGCCTTCGGGGGAGGTGGCTTCCAGCATTTGCTGCGTGGCGCGCGCGGCTTCTGGAGAGCTGGCGCGAAATTCCGGGGTGAACCAGCGCTCGACCACCTGGGCGGCTACCGACCGCATGCCGCTCTGGCGGACCGTGGCGATGCGGGCGTTCCAGGTTTCGGCCGTGCCGAATTTGGCGGCGGCGCTGCTGACGACGAGTTTACTAAGGCAGTCCGCGGCGTGGCGGGCGAGCCAAAGGCCAGTCATGCCGCCCATGCTGAGGCCGCAAAAGTTTGCGCGTGCGATTTCTAAGACGCCTAGAAGCGCGACCACATCGCCGCTGAGTTGCTCGAAAGTGTAGGGACCGGGCGTAACCATGGATTGGCCGTGGCCGCGCGTGTCGTAGCGCAGCACGCGAAAATGCTTCTCGAATTCCGGCAACTGGGGATCCCACATGGAAAAGTTGGTGCCCAGGGAATTGGAGAGCAGCAGCACGGGCGCGTCTGGCGGGCCGCTGAGGGCGTAGTGAATCCGGTGATTGGATAGATCGAGGAAGGGCATGGGTTAGCCGGGCTCGTGTTTGTGGCTGGACGAGAGAGCGTTCTGCGTGGCCAGGACTTTGTCGATCATCTCTTGCCCGGCGGCCGAATATTTGTGGGGGTCGAAAAGATCCACGATTTCTTCGTGCCGGAAATGCTCGAGGACTGGGGGCATTTCCAGCAACACTTCACGCAAATGTTTGTGAGCATGGATGGCCTGCTGACAGGCCAGCTCGACGTTGTGACGAGCTTCGGACTTGCCCATGCGGGGGGCGAGGCCCATGGCTACGGCTTCGGCGTAAATTAGTCCGCGGGTGGCTTCGAGATTTTCGCGCATGCGCGCGGTGTCCACGTGCAGGCCGGAAATCGCGGAGTGCAGATGATGCAGCGCGCCGCCGGTCAGGCAGACAATTTCCGGCAACACCTCCCACTCAGCGTGCCAGCCGCCGAGCCCGCGTTCATCCTCTTGCGTCATGGCCGCGAGCATGGTGGCGGCCAAGTTCGGAACGCGAATGGCGGCGGCTAAGACGACCGCGCTGGACACGGGATTTTGCTTTTGCGGCATGGCGGAAGAAGCGCCGCGCCCTGCGGCACTCGGCTCATGGAGTTCGGCGGTTTCCGTTTGGGCGTGCAAGGAAATATCGCGGGCGATCTTCCCTAGAGTGCCGGTCAGCAGCGCCAGAGTGGTGGCCACTTCGGCAAAGCGATCGCGATGGCTGTGCCAGGGAATGCGCGGCAGGGTCAGGGACAATTCGTGCGCCAGCGCGGCGGAAACCTCTGCGGCTTTGTCCCCGAGAGCAGAAAGCGTGCCGACGGCGCCGCCAAACTGCAGGACCAGCGCGCGTTCGCGGGTTTCGTCTAGACGCTCGAGGTGGCGGTGCAGGGCGTCGAGCCAACCAGCCACTTTCACGCCAAAGGTTGTGGGTGCGGCGTGCTGCATCCAAGTGCGCCCGGCGATTAGCGTGGCGCGATACTCGTCGGCGAGCTTGGCAAGGGTAGCGCAGAGCTGACTGAGTTCGCGATGGATGACGACCAGCGCGGAGCGCAACTGCAACACCAGGCCGGTGTCAATGGCGTCCTGGCTGGTGGCTCCCCAGTGGACAAATTCCGCGGCGACGTGGTCTTTGCGCCCGACCAGGGCGGTCAGCTGCTGGACCACGGGAATGGCCAGGTTACCGGCGTTGGCGGCTTTTCTTTGCAGCTCCGCAAAATCGAATAGTTCTTCGTGGCATTGCGCGGCGATGGCGGGCGCGGCGGTCCAGGGAATGACTCCGCAAGAGGCTTCGGCACGCGCGAGGGCGGCTTCAAAGTCCAGCATGCCCTGCAGGCGGGCGGCGTCGGAGAATAGCGCGTCGATAGCCGGGAAACGAAAAAGCAGATCGAGCAGTGCCATTTAGGAAGCCTACGACCTTTCTCGGTGTGTCTCTTGCGATGGCTGGAGAGTTGCCGCCATTGAAGCTTGCAACGCGCACACATGGTACCCGAGGGTTCCTGCGTCTGTCACCCAGGCGAGCGTGAATGCGTAGCCTGCGCTAGACGCGCTGGGCCAGAGCGGGGAGGAGCGCGGTTTCGACCCAGGGGAGGATCCATTCGGAGGCTACGTCTTCGGCCATGGTGCCGGCGCTAGCGTCGTGCAAGAGCACTTCGCCAGCTCGCTGGGCGCCTAGTTCGGTGAGGAGTTTGTCGAAGCGCAGGCCGCCCTGGCAGAAGGTTTGGCCGTAGGTGCGGTCGCCCAGGGCGATCACGCCGTAGACGATGTGGCTTAGGTCTGGGCGTTGTGTTTCCAGGCTGGCGAAGAGGGATTGAGCGTTGTCTGGGACATCGCCGCTGCCGTAGGTGGAGCTGCAGATCAGGTAGGCGTCGGGGCTGGCGGAAGGGTTCGAGAAGACGGTGGCGTCGCGGCCGTCCATTAGGACGATTTGGGATTTGTGGCCGGCTTTGGCCAGGACGTCTTGGATGTCTTTGGC
>DATFYV010000269.1:0-35695 GCA_035314845.1 Candidatus Acidiferrum sp. | reverse complement strand
GGGAGCGCCGGCTCGCAGCGGGCAATCCGTATTCCGGATCGAGTAGAATGGCGCTGGCGTGAGGGGTAAGAAACTCGCTGACCTTCTCTTTGAACTGCACCAGCCACTCGGCGGGGACGTCGCTAGCATGGCGTCCGCTGGCCTTGGCGAACAGCTTGCGCAAGGCGCTGCGCTGATCAATCGCCAGCGCAGCGATGATGCCGCGCTGGTTTGCCAGGGCGCGCAAGCGGTTCTGTTTTGCTGTCGAGAGTGACAAAAGATGCTCCCTAAATACGTTGGAATCTACTGAGCTTCGTCAAGCCAAGCAACTGCGGCGCGATCGAACGCCGGAAGAGAGAATGTTTGCGTGCCACGCACCGTCGTGGAGGTGACCACCTGCTCCTCTCCCAGAAACGGGAGGAAGTGCAGAAGACACTTGTGCTGACAGGGCACCGTGATTTTTGCGGAGTTGTCCGGCGAGGGCCGCAGATTGTGGCGAGGAACGATTCCCGCAAAGTTCATCAGAAATACGTGCGCGTGGCCATCGACCATGGCCGTGTTGGACGCCACGAGGGGCGATGCGCTGACGACCAGATCTTTCGAGGGCGCAAGCGCTGCTAGGAACTCGGCCGGTTTATCTTGGGAGCCGGCGAGAAAATCCTTTTCCAGCGCAGTTAAGTACGCGGTGCCCGGAGAATCCTTAAACGAAATGATGTTTTGCGCTGGCGGCAACGCGGTGACATCCATTCCGGCGATAATCAACCTGCCGCCGTTGGCTAAGAAGCTCTGCAGTTGGCTGTGCTCCGAAGCGTTCAAGACGGAGACATCGGGCAAGACCAGAGTAGCGCCACGAAACTCCAGCAGCGTTCTGGGAGTGACTACCTGAAACTCCACATGGTTTTGCAAGAGCAATAGTAGTGTTCCACGGTATGACGGAAGAAATCGCGCGGGATCGAAGTTACGGCTATCCGGCGAAAAATAGACGCCGACCGGATGCATGGGGGCGCGCGGAAGATAAAAGGTCTTTTCGTGCTTGGCGATCCAATCGAAGATTTGTTTGCGCGCCGCGGCGTCATTGGAACCGGCCATGGAGTGTCCGGGAGCGTCCCAAAAATTTGCGCCGGCAGTGAGTTGCGAAGCCGCCAGGGTGCGCATGGCTTCGCTGGGAACGACGTCCTTCTCCCCGTCCCATGAATAATTCAGTATCCAGGTAGCTTTTCCCTGAGCAAACGCGCGAAACGTGAGCATCCCCGCCTGATAGAGAAACCAATCCAGCTGTGTGCGCGATGCGGCCATGTGGTCGCCGTCGCCAAATTCGTATTCATGGGCGATGGCATCCACGACGCCGTACAGTTCATAGACATCCGCACCCACACGCACGGCTTCCTGCTCAATGCCAGGGTAAATTTCCGGAATGACCATGATCGATGGGTTTACGCTGCGCGCGTTTTCGCGAATCTCGCGCATGAAGTTTGTAAAGGTGTCGATACGAAAGGTAACCCACTTGCGAAAGCCTGTATCAGAGAAATCGCCCAGCGCCACGTCTTTGCGCGCATCGAGGCCGTATTGCGCTTGAAATGCCGCCAGCGTGTAGGTATCGAAACTGGCCCAGGAATTTTCCCAGCCGTCGAAGTGCGTCATCCAATACGGGATGTCCACATAGATTCCGTCAATTCCGGTGGCCGCGATTTGCCGCACACGTAGCATATAGATCTTCCGCCACTCCGGAGCGTACGGAGTGATCCACACGTCTTCATCGCCCGGGCTGATCCAAAAAGCAGCTCCGCCGCCAAATACAGCCGGTTCCCCGCTGATTTTTCGCTGGAGCCAGTCCGGATGATCTTTCACGACCGAATGCGCCGAATGCTCCGCATTCGCGGTAATGCATTCAGTCCCCGCAATATAGACAAAGGCGTGATTTTTCGCTTTGTGCGCCCCTTCGGCGACAGCCTGAATGGCTTTTAGTTTCTCCGTGGGATTGAGGAAGCTTTCGTAGCGGCCCGGAATGTCATTGTCGACTTCGATGCCAAATACGTGACTTCCTTGCGCGTCGCGGACAATGGCTTCTGCGTTACTTGAGGTCAGACTATATGCCCCGATGCGAGCATAGTTCGTCCAATTCTGCGCAGGGGCATCAGCACGCGACGCAAGACTGAGTGTGAGCGCGCAAAGCAAAGAGACGGTCGCGAGGGTTTTCATGTAAGCGATGGCACCGTTAGAACTGAAACCGCACACCGATTTGCGTATGGCGGGGAGTGTTGGCGGAAGCGGTCACGGTCCCGAAGCCGCTGCTGTCCACACTGGTATTGGGAACCGCGAATCGCACAGTGTTCGTGAAATTGAAAAATTCGCCGCGAATCTGCAGGGTCATGCCTTCGTGCACGGTGAATTCTTTGTTAAAGGATAGATCTATATTGCGAATGCCGTCGCTGCGCAGGGTGGAAATATAGCGGGGAGCATCGCCGGGCATTTCGTCCCCGGGAAAGCCGAAACATGCCGCGTTGAACACCGAAGCGGTGCCGCCGCTGGCGGCAGCTTGATGGTAACTGACGCTGCTGGAGAGTTGATTGCACAAGAGGTTGGGCCGCTGGTTACCGTCGATGAACGCGCCATTGCTCCCTTCCGCGGTACTGAAAGCGAGTGGCTGGCCGCTCTGGTGCGTGATGATGGAGGCGACCTGCCAGCCTCCGATGAATCCGTCCAGAATGCGATTCATATCGCGGCCGATCCACCGATTGCGGCCAACGGGGACATCCACGATGGTGGCGAGGACGAATCGGTGAGTGGCGTCGTTGGCGGAGATGCCGTGCTCCAGCTTCAGCTGATCGAGCTGTTGCACGTTTCCGGCATTTAGGGTGCCAACGAACGCGTTGAAGCCGGCAGAAGAGTCGTCGGTGGCTTTGGAGAGGGTATAGTTTCCTTCGAAGCTGATGTAATGATTGGCGCGCTTCTGAAAGCGCACTTGCAGGGAATTGTAGAAGGCGTTGGCGCCAAGATTGGGAAGGCCGGTGAAGCTCCCGTTGAATTGGGGATATGGCCGCAGCAGATTAACCAGCGGGATTTGAGGTTGGTTGTATTGTGAGGACGGCTCGTTGTAGATCGGCGCGGGTTGTCCCGGTACTTGGACAAAAAGATACTGAAAGGGATTATTGACGAGCTGGTTAAGATAGCTCGTAACGCAGCCATCGACGTCGCAATTGGGGTCCAACGCATGCTGTTGAGCAGAAACCTCCGCGCGCACCGCAGAAGATAAAAAGTTGCGGTCGCGGGTGGTAGTGACGTTGTCACCGCCCCAGGGAAGGTGGTTGCTGCGGCTCGCGGAATAATCGACACCAATGGTTATTTCGCCTGGCAGCAAGCGTTGCACGCCAATATTCCATTGGTAGATTTCGGCGTTGCGAGCAGTTTCCGTCCCAAGATTGTTCGCATTGGAGAATCCCCAGTTGGGATTGGCGCCATTTGTTTTTCCTTGTGCAAGGGGAAGGCCCGCGGGAAAGGGATTTTCCAAAGTGGCATAGCGAGACTGGAAAGCGTCCACGGTGGTGAGGACATTTCCGCTGGAACTGAAGGCAGTGCCCGTGTACTGGTAGTTCGACGCGGGGTTCAACCCGTAATAAATTCCAGCGCCGCCACGGAACACGGTTTTTTGATTCCAGGAGTAAGCGAAGCCCAACCGTGGTGCGACGTTATTACGATCCACTTTTAAATGCCGGCCGAAACCGTCCTGGCCAACAAACACCGTCGTGCCAATCAGCGAAGTTGGAGTCGTGACCGTAGTATCTAACGCGGAAGGCAGTGGAATACTAACGCCGGTCGCGCCGCTGAAATTGCTGTATTGCTGCAGGTCGTGGCGATCGGTGTACGGGGTGCTCCATTCGTAGCGCAAGCCGATGTTTACGGTGAGTCGGGAGCTAATTTTGAAATCGTCCTGACCGTAAAAGGCGGTCTCCCAAGATTTGTCGGCGACCGAGGGCTGGATATTCAGAAGCGAGCCGGGATCGGCGTAACCGACGAGAATGTCAGCGAAGGAGTTGCCCTGGTCCGCGGCAGAATAGGACGGAGAGCTGGCCGTGACGTTTTGCGGAAAATAGAAATAGCCGGTGGGATAGTTGGGTTGAAAGAAATTATTGAAGAACTGGCGCTGTTCAAAACCCGCCTTCACAGTGTGGCGGCCATGAATCCAAGCCAGCGCTGAAGAATAGGAATAAAGAGAGTGCGCGAAACCTGTGTCGGTACAGCATTGATTGCCCAGCGAGAGCTGATTGTCCGTACCATTTAAATCCGTCTGGATTGTGGGTAGACGATTCAGGCCGTTGGCCGTCGCGAGGATTTCAGGGAAACCTACGCTCTGCAGCGTGGGTGACACGGATCGTCCGGGAGAAGTAACGCGGTCCACGGCAAAGCGCGAGGTCCAAAGAATGGTTGTGGTGAGGGAATCATTTAGTTCGAGGCCAATGTTGTGGACGTCGAGGGAACCAGCCAGACCATCGTTAATGGTATTGCCGGTGGCGTCCGTGCCGTCGCCGACGATGAATGGAGTCGCAAAAGTTTGGTGCAGGTCGCTGTAACGGCCCGACAGGTGAATCTTGTCGTTAAAATGATAATCGATTTTGATGTCGTATTGATATCCGCTCGTCGACGCGATGGTGGACGTACGGAAATTGTTGACGCCGGTGGGATCGTCCAGATTGGTGTTGGGCTTGGGATATAGATTGAGAATGGCTTGGCCGATGGGATCCCAATCACTCTGCGGAATGACATTAGCGACGCCGTTTAGGGAGCCGTTAGAACTGTCGCCCACGAATTGCGGGCGAGTGCAGGACATCGTGGGATCCGCCGGTGCGGGGCATATATTGGGATTGAAGATTGTCTCGTTGGCCCCAGAAAAGTCGCCATTGCGCTCTGCGAGCGTTGGAACGCTACCCTGGATGTTGACAGCGTCATTCTGGCGAAGTTTCTCGAAATCCACGAAGAAAAATATTTTCTCTTTCTTGATCGGGCCGCCTAGAGAAAATCCATACTGGTCGCGCAAGTGGTCGGGCTTGGGAACACCGGCAGCGTTATTGAAGTAATCGTTGGCGTCAAGCGCGGAGCGTTGTCCAAACCACCAGCCGCTGCCGTGAAATTTGTTACCACCTTCCTTGAGGACCGTATTGACGACAGTGCCGCCGTTATTGCCGTACTCAGCGGAGAAGCTGTTGTTCTCAACTTTGAATTCCTGAATAATTTCGACCGAAGGTTGGTAGTAGACGTTAGTGTTACCGCCTTCGCCTTGTTCAGGCGCGCTGGTCAAGGCGCCGTCGACGCGCACTTCGGCTGTGGCGTTGCGTTGGCCGTTGGACACGAAGTTGGTGCCGGCAGGATAGGAATCGGAGGTGCCGGAGCCCGCGGCTTCAGTGACGCCGCCTGCGAGGAAGACTAGACCGAAGGTGCTGCGGTTGTAAATCGGAATATCGCGCACGTATTCGTTGGTCACGTCGGTGCCGAGGGTGGCATTTCCGGTATCGAGCAGCGGAGCTTGTTCCGTGACGACAACCTTCTCCGAGACCACCCCCGGCGTAACCATGAAATCGATAGTGCCCTGCTGATTCACAGCAAGGACCACATCTTTACGCTGTTGGGAGGCGAACCCGGATGCCTCTACCTGGATGGTGTACTTGGCCGGGCGAATGCCGGTGAGGACGTAAATGCCTCGCTCGTCGGTCAGGGTGTTGACCGCTATACTCGTCGCGTCGTCCGTCAGAATCACTTTTGCACGGGGAACGACGGCGCCGGAGGAATCGGTGACCACGCCGGTCAACTGCGCGGTGTAGGTCGATTGTGCCGCGACCCGATTAGCGCACGTCAAGAACAGGGTCAGCGCACAGAAGCTTAGAAAGACATTGCGTAATACCGCGGTCATAGCTGTCTCCAAGGAGTCCGGATTCCCCATCCCCAAAGCATAACTTACGCTTTGTTTCATTTCATGTCTTTTACTTACTATTTGTTACGAAGTCAAGCGGAGATTCTGAGCAGCAAAACTTTCGATGAGGGCAGGATCGGCTAAACCAGGGTGACTTCCACTTCGGCTTCGCGTAAAGCTTTCAGGTCTTGCTTGGGAATGCCCCGGTCGGTGATGGTTTCGTGCACCGCGGAAACGTCCATAATGAGGGACAAACTTCTGCGGCCGAATTTAGAGGAATCGCATACCACGATAGTGCGGCGCGCGGACTCGGACATCGCACGATTGACCCGCGCCTCCAGTTGATTGGGGGTCGACAGCCCGTAGCCTACATCGAAGCCATCGACGGCCAGGAACAGCATGTCCGCGCTGAGTTTCCGCAGGGATTCTTCTGCAAGCGGGCCGACGAGCGAAAAGGACCGCTTGCGCAGTGAACCACCCGTCAGAATCACCTCTACATTACTATCCGCCAATTCCGCTGCAATATTCGTGGCGTTGGTGATAACCGTGAGGCTTCGCAGTTGCCGGCAGCCGCGCGCGATAGCCGTTGTGGTCGTACCTGAATCCAGAATGATTACCTGACCTGGCCGGATCAGGCGCAATGCCGCGGCGGCGATGCGCATCTTCTCCTGGCGGTGGAGGCGTTCCTTTTCCCGCAATGTTTGATCCTGGATGGCCCCGGTTCGAATAGGCAAGGCGCCGCCATGGGTGCGCTCCAACATTCCCTGGTGGTGCAACGACTCTAAATCTTTACGAATGGTAATGAGCGAAGTTCGAAAGCGCTTGGAAAGATCGCGGACGAGGACCCGCCCATCATTGCGTAACAATTCCATGATTTCGCGGCGGCGTTCCTCACTGAGCATCGAAGTCTCTCCGGAGGATGAGGTTTCGTTTTGTTTCCTTTTTGACTCTCTCAAACTTTGCAGGGAAAGTCCACAAAGGGCGTGAAGCGTGCGCTTCACGCTTTGACGGAAGACCGATGCAGGCAAAAATTGTTATTAGGATGGAAGGTAGCCGGTGCTGGGGCGATGCTTCAATCAAGTTCGCCTGGCCACCTTGCGGCATGCTACTTTCGGACGGACCGAAATCGCAATCTTTGTGGAGGCTCGAATGCCAAATTTGAAATTCTCCATTCCGCACAAGCTGACGCAGGATGAGGCGCTCAAGCGAATTCAGGACGCTATCGCCAAGGCCAAGGCGCAAAATTCCGGCAAGGTGCAGGATCTGCAAGAGAGTTGGAATGGGAACGTAGGCACACTCAGCGGATCCGCGATGGGCCATGAAGCTTCGGGCACGATCACCGTCAACCCGTCTGATGTCGCAGTGGACTTGGCGCTGCCGGCGATGGCGTACTTTTTCAAGGGCACGATCGAGGGAAAAATGAGTGAGTTTATGGCGCAACTTCTGGCCTGAAGGTTGCAGCTACGCCGACGTGCCCCGCGGCCATCGGCGACGCAATGGCCATTGCAGCCGTTGATCTGCAATCCGTGAGCGATGTCACCTGGTGGGCGCCAGGCGCTAATGGGGCGCCGTCGGGCTGTGCATGTCGTCCGATTGTTTGTCCCGTAAAGTCACGACATACCCTTTGCTTCGAGGGTAGCGCGGACCAACAATGCCGGTGTCATGCGCGCCCCAGAGGGTAACGCATGGCGACTTGGGCGCGTCGGCGGCGTGACCCGACGCGTCCCGGCCAATCCACTGTAGTTCCTCCTGTTGCCGTTATTTCTCACTAAGGACTCTACAAGGACTGGAGGCGGCTCAGGATTTTGCCGCCGCAGCGCTGTGTTGCGGACGGCTGTTGACCCAGCGCAGGAGATGGTAGAGAGCGGAGAGAATGGGTGCGATGATCAGGACACTCAAACCGAAGAGCGCCCAACAGTTGTCCCGGAAGTAGGTGGTGTTGGACATGCGATCAAGCACCACCAGCGCAAGGAAAACTGCAAATCCGATTACCAGTGTTTCGGAGAGTCTTTCCAAGACTTTTTCTGAGATGGACATACTTGGCCTCCCGGGGACGTGAGATCCGCCTACATCTGTGATGGTGGAGTGGCGAAGGGTTGGCGTCAAACCGTTTGTTTGCATGCAGTACAGTAAAATATTCGGGGGAGCCACTGCGCCTAGCAGGCAACGCACCGAGCGAGGCGGGGAGGGCACGATGTCCGATGCTTGCGGCTTAAGGCGAGCGCGTCCGCTGCTAAGGCGTTGCAGAGCCTTACTGCAAGGTGACCGTGACGTTCACGGGATGAGTAATACCGGGGGCCGTGGCCATGACCTGGAATGAAAATTGGCCGGTGATAGCCTGAGCGAAAGGATTCGCGGTGTTGGCCGGATTGGTTCTCGAATCGCCGGAGTACTTGGCAGTGATGGAGTGAATGCCCACCACAAGGGTGCTGGTGGTGTAGGAGGCGCGTCCGGTGGCAACAGCGACGCCTTGTGCGAGTGGGGCGCCCGCGTCAAAAAAGTCCACCGTGCCGCTAACCGTGTGGTTTGCGGAAACGAAAGCGCGCAGGTCCACGGGCGTGCCTTGGGCAGCTTTCGAACCGGAAGAACTAAGCGTGAGCGTCGAGGCCGCATTGAAATTACTCGGTTGGTTCACAGACGAGCAACTGCCAGCGAAGAGGACTACGGCGGCGGAGGTGGCAAAAACCAGGACCCTGCGGCGGAGTTGCGATACGCGAAACTGCCAGACGCCAAGGAGCAAGACGCTGGATAAGAGCACCAGATATAGGGCAACAACGGCCAGGGGGCCGCGCGGGAATCGCAGATCGCGGGGATGGTAGATCAACTGTGCGGGCGTGTTAGGGATGACACTCGGGGCCTGCGAGGTGATGGTCAGCGTGGTGGACACTGGAGTTCCATCGCCCGGAACGGTTACGGGTGACGGGTTTACGGAGCAGGTAATGCCTGGCGGCAAGGATGCGGCGGCGGGACAAGCGAAGCTCACGCTACCGGTGTAACCCAGCACGGAAGTCAGAGTGAGTGTGGCCGAGCCTGAGGAACCGGCGTTGACTACCAGGGGGTTGCTGGGAGCCACGAAGGTAAAGTCCGGATTCCCGCTGGTGATAGTAACCGGAGCGGCTTGCGAACCGCCGTAGTTAGTATCGCCATTGTAGTGCGCGGAAATCGTGACAGTATTCTGTGGTGCATAGGTGAGGGTGGCGACGCCTGCGATTCGGCCGCTCGGAAGCATCATGGGGACAAGGGACGCGGTGCCGATATTGCCGGAGGGGGAGCTGAAGAAAATCGTCCCGGAGGGTGCGGCTGCCACGCTCGAGGTATTTACGGTGGCCGTGAGCGTAACGTTGGTGCCAGCAAGGACAATCGTGGCGGAGGAGGCCAAGGTCATCGTGGTTTGACCCTGCGTGACCGAGATGCTCAAGGGTGCCGTAGTGGTGCTGGCACTGTAACTGGGATCGCCGGAGTACTGCGCGGAAACATTGTGTTGTCCGGGGGTTAGCGATTCCGAGGTGTCCTGGAAATGACCGCGTGTATTCAGGGTGTAAGTTCCGGCATCCAGCGGAGCGCCATTGTCGGTGAGAGCGACAGTGCCCGTGGGCGAATTGGTGGTATTGACGCCTGTGCACGCAGTACCGGAAGTGTTCACGATGCCGTAAATGGCGTAGAGGGGATTGCCATAGTCGTAGCTTGGCGGCCCGTTGTCGTTGGTGATGCAAACCAGCGAACCGCCACTGGTGAAGGCCAGGGCCAGAACGATCTGGCTGGCTTGCGGCCCAACGGTGATGGTGATGGGCGCGGAGTCGCTGGTCGCGAAAGTGGAGTCCCCTGCATAATGTGCGGAAATTTGATAGGTGCCACCGGGAAGAAAGGTGGTGGATCCGGAGATGGTGCCATTCTGCAAGGTGAAATAATCGGCGGCAAAGGAATTTCCGGTGGAGGGCTTGACGATGAGGGCGGCGTCGCCGGTTGGCGTGCCGCCTCCGCCGTTAGCGGTCACATTAATTGTGAAATTGGCTGGCTGGCCGTGCGTCAAAGTGGTTGGCGAAAAGCTGGCCAGCGTAGTGGTGGTGGCCTGAAACTTAATCGAGGACCATTGGTTGACCAAAACATTGGCGTCCACCGAGCCCCAGCCAGTGGCGACGTCGTAGCCCGTGAAGGCCGACCAGAAAGCGTCGTTGGCATCGCCGAGGTACCCGTATTGGCCTTTGGCGCTACTGGTGTTGCTGCAGTAGGGCGAGCCGCCAATGCAGGCGACAGAATTGGATCCCAGGGTTACATCGTGGAATACGCTCGAACCAGGAACGGCGGCAAGACCGTAAATGACGAAATTTGCGTTGCCCTGACGCGAGCCGGTCTGTTGATTAACCAGCGCCATGATGCCGGCAAAGGTGGCAGCCGCGCCGGTGGTACCGCCGATATTGACAAAATCCAGGTATGGCGCATTCAGATCGCAGCCCGGCCCGCCGGCTTGCCCGTCCTCTTCGCAAATGATGTAGAAGCTGCCGTTGTTGCCGTCGCCGGCAAACATCGAGACGTCGGGAATGCCACGGGAGCCCTGTAGCGGAAAGGAGCCCACCAATTGCCAGGGAGGCTGCTGGTTATATTTGCTAAAGCCACCGCCGCCGGCGAACAGATCGGAACCCGTGGTGGACGGGGATGCGCAGCCGTTTACCCCGTTTTCCGTGCAGGTGTCGTTCCAGGTGGTTTCCGGAATGTACGAGATGGCCGAGCTGCCGTTAGCGCCGTTGCTGCTGTCCCAGTAGGTAGACCAATTGCCAACTTGATTGAAATCCGTTCCGCCGACGGCCACGTTGAACGGAGTGGACGCGACGCCACTAATGGCCACACCTTTGGTGGCTGCGAATTCCGTAATCGGGTTGTCGCAAGCGGCGGAGCCCGTGTCTCCGGTGGGGATGACCACAGTGATGCCTTCGGCGGCGGCTTGTTCCCAGAGCGAGCTGTAAAACACCGTGCCCGAGCTGCCCAAGGCGTCTTCGCACTCGCTGAGGCTCTCCGTGAGGATAGGAGCGAGGTTATTGTCCACGACGTATACGGCAGCCAGATCGACGCCGCGACTGGTGAACGTGCTTTGCGAAACCACCAGTTGGATGGTGGCATTCTTGGCCACGGCGCCAGCCCATTGCACCGCAAAATTGGCCTCGATCTCTTCGCCGACGACAATGCCGGGATCCGCGTCCGCAACGGTGATCACCGTGTTGTTGGCCGGCAACCCGAAGAGGGTACGAAAATTCTGCACGTCGCTGAGGTGAATGTTCGAGCCGCTGGCGACAGCGATGGTTTGCCCAGAGCCATCGATGCCCGCGGTGTAGAGCGGCGCGACATCATAAATAGTGGCGAAATCAGCGGGCGTCACGCCATAACAGTTTCCTGCCGAGGAGCAACCGCTCTGCGGGTAGGTAAACAACGGTTGAGGACCGGATTTTCCCGCCATGGAAGACGTCGCGGCCAGCCGGGCATAACGCATTTCCGAGGCCGTGGGAAAATTATTGAGGGAGACGAAGCCCTTTAGTACGGGAGCAAGACCAGCGGGAATCTGCGGGTCGGATTGGTTGGCGAAGTATTCGTTGCCTTGAACCTTGTACTTATGAATTTCCGTGTGGAACGCGGATTTGACTTGGCCCGCGGTGCCGGAAATCTCCAGGATGTTTCGGCCTGCAGTGGTACGGGCGACTTGAAAACCCTGCAAAGCCAGCCAAGCTTTCACCTGGTTCAGGGTATCGTCCGGCGGACCAAATTGCTGGCCGAACTCCTCCGGCGTGAGCCATTTGTGATACGAGGGCGAATTCTTATCCTGCTGGTCCTGCAGCAATTTCTGCAACGCGGATTCCTGCTCCGGAGTGCGCTGAAGAAGCAACAGCATTCGATTCATGGCGAGAGAATCGGGAGCCGGCCCAGAGTCGTTCTTGAGCGTCGCAAACGGGTGCACGTTGCCCTGGAGGGTAACAAAAGCCTTAGACGACGAAGCACCAGACTGCTGCTGGACAGCCGAGCTTTGCGCGACGCATGTCCATGAAAACGCGGACACCAGGAGCGAGAGGATAAGACAAGGCACAAGACTGTGACGGATTCGATCGATCATTCGCATGGATAGTTCGCAAGAAAATATGAGCTTTTCTTTCCCAAGAGGCGGACTGACCTGGACTGGGCGCCCCAATTTAGGGTCCGGGTAGTCTATCCGTCTCTCAAACAGCGATTGTTACTGGCAGCTTAAAAGTATGTGTCTATTCGGAGTCGCTCCGCACTGCCCTGCGCGCGGGCGGCGGCACCCCCGCGCGCCTAGAACAAAAACTTGACGCCTAGCTGCACGGTGCGCGGACGATGCGCATCGACCGGGTGCAGAAACGAACTGCCCGAAAGGCAATTCGTCTCGTCTGCCGCCGTCGGTGTCCAGCCGGCGGTGTAGTTTGGGCCGCCGTAACACGAGATGGTGTTGTTCACGTTTCCTCGGTTGGGGTCGAAGATGCGGAATTGCGTGTGATTAAAGGTGTTAAACGTCTCCGCGCGAAATTGCAGGGAGCGCGATTCGCCAATGCGGACGGTCTTGAAGACCGAGGTATCGAAATTGGTGCGCGCTGGATTGTTGAAGGAGTTGCGCCCGACGTCGCCGAAGGTCAGGCCGCGGGGCGCGACGAATTCATTGGGATTACCCAACAGCGGGCCGAAACTGTTGGTAATTTGATTGGCAGATATCGGCGTAGGGGCATTGGGATTGTAGTCGGCGTAGGAGCCAAAGCTGATGTTGTTGATCGCGCCCGCGCTATCCGCGATCGAAGCTCCATTCGGACTTGCGCCATTGATGATGCTGAACGGCGTCCCGGATTGATGAACAATCACTCCAGAAAGTTCCCAGCCATCGATAAATTTACCCGGACCAGACTTTGAAGCCACCTGGTTGGTGGGATCGCTGTCGGCCCAAGAATTGAGAATCGTGGCCAGGCGCCGAAGTGGCAGTTGATAGATGTAACTGATGGCCAAGGCGTGCCGCTCGTCGAAATCCGAACTGGCATGGTTGGCAGCAAGATCGTAGGAATTAACCAGGCTGGCGTCCGTTCGGTCCGACGAGTCGTCCAGCGAATGGCTGTAGGTATAGGAGACGCTGAGAGTTAGAGGTCCCGCAACTTTACGAAGAGTGGCCTGCAGGGCGTTGTAGCTGGAGTTGGCTATGTTCTGCAGCGAGGTAATATTGCCAAGATTGGGCGCGTTGACCGTCAAGCTGCTACGCAGGGGAAAGGAGGTCTGAACGGGAAACGCTTGGTTACTGCCGGAACAGGCGGCGAGGAGGTTGACGTAGGCAGGGTCACCCGGACCGATGAGCAGGCCGTTGATATGGAAACTGTCACCGCCGCTGCCCACGGCGTCAAAACTCCCAAGACCTGGATTGGAAGGGTCGTAGCCCAGGCAGGTATGAAAAGCAGTGATGGGTTCGTGAGGACCAAAGGGATTTAGGGAAGCGGGGACGGGCTGTAACTGATTCAATTGCAGTTGCGCCGTCAGATGCGTGCCTTTGCTGCCCACGTAGGCGGTGCCAAGGATGAAATGACCGGGAAGTTCCTGTTGAAACCCGAAGCTCCATTGTTGGACGTATGCGAAAGGCGTATTTTTGGGGATGGAAGTTACGTTGAGGGGATAAGCCAGATTGGTAAACTGAGGACCGTTGTTTCCGATCCCCGAATAGGTTCCCGGAAAAATTTGCGTGGCGTTGAGGACCAACGGGGCGCTGCCTTCCAGGGACCCCGTGTTCGCTTCGGCGCCGGTACCGTGCTCGTAAAAGATTCCGTAGCCGCCGCGAATCGAGGTCTTCGCGGACTTAAAGGGCGACCATGCAAACCCGATGCGTGGCTCGGGATTAAAGACATGGCTGTTGATGCAACTGCTAGGAACGCCGTTATAGCCGCAATGCACCAGACCGTTGGTAAGCCGGGGATCCAAATTGTTGAGATCGTAATGTATAGGCGAGCCCGTAGCGTTGTCGATCAGGAATCCAAAAAGTGGATCGACATGCATGGTCTCCGCCAGAGCCACGTTGAACTTCGCGGGATCAAAGTTGTAAACATTATTATTCTTTTCACGATAGTTGCTGAATAAACTCAAGCGCAGGCCGAGGTTGAGGGTCAGTCGCGGGGTCACGTGCCAGTCATCCTGCAGGTAAGGCTCAGCGATTTTGTAGCGCTGGTAATATTTCAACTGCGCGCTATCCTGCTGAAAGCTGGCGATGTGCTGCCCAATCAGGAGATCGGCGAAGGCATTGCCGCTGCTGCCGTTGTTGTTAAGATTGTCGTAACCGAGAATGCCCTGGACGTCGCCGGTCACGCTGCCAACGGGCGGGTTGACTTCGTTGCGTTGCGCAATCAGCAAGAGGGCCCCGAACTGGAGGGTGTGCTTGTTCCAAACCTTGGTCATCTCTTCGCGAATCGTATAGGTCGGGTTGGAATGGTGCCAGGGCGTGAAACTAGTGTCGGCGTTAAATCCGGTTCCCCCGTACGCGGCATTGTTGCCGCCAACAGCAATTCCTGAAATTTTGCCGCCGAAGCCGTTATTGAAAATGTAGCCCTGGCTGCTAAAGGCTGGCGAGGTGCGTGCGATGGAACTTCCGTTGTAGCCCGGGATATTCGTCAACGTGATGTGGTCGGTGGTGTACCCGAAAATCAGCTGGTTCAAAAGCGTACTGGAGAGCGTCTGCGTCAGGCGCGCCTCGGTCGCCAACCCGGGGCCCTTAAAATCATTCTGCACCGTGGGAAAGCTGTTGACCAGGTACGCCCACTGGGGGATGGCCACGGTGGTATCCCAACTGTCGTGAATATAATTCAAGCTGAGACGCGTGTTTTTGGTGAAGTCATGGTCCAAGCGAATCAAATCCTGATGCCAGGTTGTCTGCGGGGAGACCGTGGCGTTGAAACAAGAGTGGGTGGGAGTGTTGCAGCCGCTGGTGGAGTTGGCCAGGGGGATCAGTCCGGCGTCCAGAATGGCCTGGGCCACAGGATCGATGGGCACGTTGTTCTGTGCATAGGTGGCGAACAGCGGGCCACCCGTGGCGGGGTTGATCTGATTAATTCCCGTGGACGGGCAATCCGGATACGCGCTCCGCGCAAATTCCGCGGGGCTCAAAGACTTGGGGCAGACGTCGTTAAAATTGCCTTGCCGCTCCGCCAGCGAAGGAACCCCGCGGTTGTAGGTGAAACCGGTGGGGTCTTTTTCCAGACGCCCTTCCTCGGAAATGAAAAAGAAGGTCTTTGGGTCGCTGCTGGCCGGCATTAACCAGGGGATGCGCAGCGGACCGCCGAGCGTGGCGCCGATATCGTTTTTACGGTATAGCGGCGCATGCGAAGTTTCGTCGAAAAAGTTTCGCGCGTTGAAAATTTCGTTGCGGTTGAAATAATAAAGATCGCCGTGAAATTGCGGCGTGCCGGTCTTCACGCTGGCTAGAATGGTGCCGGAAGCGGTCTTCCCGTATTGCGCGCCGTAGTTGGAGGTCAAGACCTGCACTTCGCCGAGGGCGTCGAGGGAGGGATAAACAATCAGCGTGCTCTGCGAACCGTTAATGCCTGCGTTCAGAACGTCGACGCCGTCTACTTCGAAATTGTTGTACTCCACGCGCCCGCCGTTGACGCTGTACTTCACGCTGCCCTGCACTCCGACTTTGGCTTCATCCTGACCGGTCTGGTTAGTGACGCCGGGGGCCAGGGCGATCAATTGCGTGAAGTTGCGGCCATTCAGACCAAGGTTTACCAACTCCTTTTGGGTAATGGTTCCGGCGATCTGCGATTGCTCGGTTTCCACCGCCGCGCCAACCTGCCCCTCGACAGTGGTGGATGTGACCACCTCGGCAGCCACTAGCGCCAGGTCTTGCCGCAGGCTCTGCCCGGCAGCCAACACCAGGCCTGGTACTTTCAAATCCTTGAAACCTTGGACGCTGACGGAAATGGTATACGTGCCGGGGGTGAGGCCCGCAAAAAGGTAGGCGCCTTGATCGTCGGTGACCGCCGTCTGGGAGATCGCGCCTTTGTCATCAAGAAGGTTTATGGCTACGCCGACCACGGCACCGCCGCTGGAATCTTGTACCGTGCCCGCGATGGTGGTGGGAGTCTGCGCCCGCGCCGGTCCGGAAAAACACAAAAGCAACACCACCACACACACATAAGCTCGCAACAATTTGAGAACCATACCTTTCGGAAAAGTAGGGCATATTGACAGCGCGTGTGTTACAACCGAATGAGTTCGCGATTACAGTCGCGTCAAATGGGCAGTGCTGCACGCAACGCGGACAAACAATAGGTGTCAGGTCGCAATGTTTGTCGTTTAACAAAATTTCCACAGGCAAATCCGCCCATTGTAGTTCCACGAAATGTTTTAACTCCGATTGAATGCATTCTCATCGTCCTGTAACAAACGACTGGTACTGTGCACTCACCCTACAGGTTTTCTTTAGATTGCATCCGCTCGATTACATGTCGCCGGAGCACTTGTAAAGGGACGTAACGGCTTCCCATATTTCCAATGGGACCGTTCCTTAAACCAAACCCAAAGTGTAGAGCGGCAACCAACAGAAGCAAAAAATGGACCGTGTCCCCTGTTCACCCCACCAGCAATGCCGGCTTAGGCCGGCGGCGCCCGTACACGAGGTGTGCAAACTCCGGCCCGATCGAGAGAGAAGTACGCAATCCAGCAGTGAAAATCTGAGAGGAGAAACTTGATGAAGTTTTTAAAGCCACTCGCATTAACTGCGACGCTTGCGGCGGCGGCACTTTTCGCCCCCCAGGCCGATGCAGCAATCGCAGTCAGCATCGCGGCCGCAGGTTCCTCCGCAGTGTTTAACGCCATCGGAGACGATGCCGTGAACACCGCGGGAGCGCACTGCGGACTAAACCACTGGAGCAAGAAAAACGGCGGCTGGATGCACGACAACCGCACCGGCCTGCACGGCACCAACATCGTTGACGAACAGGCCAACGTCTGGGTCACTTGGGACGGACTCCCGAACGGCACGACGGCAACCGTCGCGTGCCTTTACGTCGCAGTGGACTCTGGTATCGGGGTTCGCGGCTATATGGCCAACCCACGCGCCGACCTGTACATCGACGCCGCCAACAACACCGGCTTGGTAAACGGTGACAGCCTCGTCGGCTCTTTGGCCAGCGAAGCCGCTGTGCCCCTTCCGCAGGTCATTTTCACCGCCATCAACGGCGGATTGAACGCTCCCTACGCCGGCACCACCATGAACATCTGCTTCTCGGACATCCGTCCCGAAGACGCGCAGTATGCCACCGCCCGCGCCTTGTCCAAGGTCCCAGCTGCCCCGCAATCTCGCGGCGGTTTGGGCTATGGCGATTGGACCGACCCGTTTACCTTCGGAAGCACGCTGGTCGGCACTTCCATTCAGAGCAGCTACGGCGGACAGCTTGCCACCCCGGTGGACTTTGAGATCGCGCCGCTGGGCTTGGATCCCATTTCTGGACTTGCCCCGGTTCGCTGGCAGACCTTCCCCGTTGGCGGCATTCCAGTCATGATCATCGTTAGCAACGCAGACAACTCCGTTACCGGACTGGGCAACGGCTTGGTTCCGGCGGAAACCGCCGTCGGCCCGTGGACCGCAGGCCCGTACCTGGCGAACAACGTAGACCGCTTCACTGCATCTTACGTGTTCGACGGCAGCCTGACGCGCACCACCGACGTACTCTCCAACGGCGCTGCCGTGGCCGCCAACTGCGCCCAGGGCCCTGGCGCAACCGGAGCCAACCTCTGCGGCTTGACCGTAATCACCCGCGAACCTCTTTCCGGAACCTACAACACGTTTGAATTCACGGTTCCCCGCACCCACGACGTGCAACTCTCTCAGGAAGATTTCGTGAACCCGCCTGCTGGCGGCGTCAACAACGCCCTGAACATCGTTGCCGCCTCGGGTGGCACCCGGTTGCGCGTCATCGGCACCGGGCAAATGGTTGCCGCCGTTTGCGGTAACATCGCACCCTGCAACCAAGCTGCCCGCGCCGGCTTCGTTCCGACCGCTAACCGCATCGGCTACGCGTTCTGGAGCTACGGCAACCTCAAGAACCTCCGTGGCACGCACGGCGGCCTCACCGGCAACCAGTACAATTCCGTTGCCAATGGCGGAGCGCCCCCACTTGGGCACTACCTGCTGCTGGACGGAGTGGACCCCGTCTTCACGCATTCCAACGACAACCCCGACGGCGCGCTGAATCCGCCGATCTGCGGGACACCCCCTTGCCCGGTGCTGCCCTTCACGCACGTCATCGACGGATCCTACGGCTCCTGGTCGCTCGTCCAAGCTATCGTAAACAACAACGTGTCGGTTGGCGATGGCTCGGTCTTCGACGACCTGCTGGGCGGTTTGCCGGCGTCGGCGGTGAAGTTCTCTGACTTCGTACCCGCCGGACAGATGCTGGCCTTCCGTTCGCACCGCGATGCCAATGTTGCCGGCATCGGCGCGCGCAACGGCAATGGCTGCGCCGTCGGCTACGGGAACGACCTCGGCCAGGCTATGGGCGGAGCAATCTTCCTCATCCAGAACGACGTCAACTACCAGTTCGATGCCACCGGCCGCACCAACACTTGCGTTGGCACCAGCAACGCCGATGACGGCCTCACCAACCTCGTACAGTAATTTTTACTGTCGGCGAGATAACGGCAGGCGGCTTTTCGGAGCCGCCTGCTTCTTTGTTTGCACCTATCTGGGGAGCGAGGATTTGGCGATGAACCGCATTAAGAACGAGAGCATTCGACGATTTGCTGCAATACTACTATTGGCTTCTGCTATGGCCTCGCGCGCCCACGCGCAACAGCCCGCGCCACCACAGCAAGCTCCGCAGCCGACTTCGCCGGCCGCCCCGGAATCATCCGTGAATCCGCCGGATCAAAGCCAGCTGGAGAACTATCATCTGCCGCGCACGCCCGAGGATTTCAGCACCCTGACGTTGGACAAGAGCGAACTTAAGACCTTCCCCCCAATACCACTGAGCCACGCAACGCATGACAAGTTTACGTTCGAGCGCGTCCGCGTGCAGTGGCGGGAGCTGGATCCCTTTGAGCTATATATTCTCAAGCCGGTGGGCGTGGAAAAGCCTCCCGTGATCGTATACCTATACGGATATCCAGCGGGAATCGATGCTTTTAACAACGAGAGTTGGGCGGAACGTGCGACCAGCGGGGGTTATGCGGCGGTGGGATTTGTGGGCGCTCTGACCAAGGATCGCTTCCAGAGTCGCCCGATGAAGCAGACTTTTTTGTCGGAATTGCCAGAATCCCTCGGTACCACGGTGCACGACGTGCAGATGGTCCTGAACTATTTGCAAACCCGCGGCGATTTGGACATGAGCAACGTGGGATTGCTCGGCAACGGCTCCGGCGCCACCGTGGCCATCCTGGCAGCTGCTGCGGATTCACGGATTAAAGCAGTCGATGCATTGGAGCCCTGGGGCGATTGGCCAAATTGGGTGGCCAAGACAATTAATCTTGCGAAAGGGGAACGCGAGCCGATGCTCACACCGGAATTTCTGGCCAAGCTCGCGCCACTGGACCCCGTGAAGTGGCTGCCCAAATTGACGACGCAAAAAGTATTCTTGCAATTCGTCGACACCGAAGACGCGCTGAACCAGAAGGCCAAAGCGGATATGGAAGCCGCGGCACCGAAGAATGTGGATGTCTATCACTACCCCAGCAAGGTGCAACACATGGCAGCCGTTGTTGGCGGGCGAAGGTTCGAATGGCTGAAGGGCCAATTGCAACCGCTCGGGCAGGTGAGCACGTCCAGTCAAGCCCAAAAATAATAGCCCTCAGTTCGGCTCACAAAATACCGCGCACGGCCAGACAATGCGCGGCACTTCTTTGTATCCGGAACGGATGTCGAAGGCGTTTGCCCGGCTCCCACATGCGGTCCTCGCGCTAGTCTGACGCGGAAGCGGCACAGGCTTTCAATCCTTGCGACTGGAAACCAAGTCCCATATCACTCAGGATTCGGTGCACCTCCCGATTATCATTATTCTTCGCCATTGACATAAGCCTATCCACCAGTTCGCTGAGCAGCTGCTGGTCGCACGGCGACGGTTCGATCAGAGAAAGTTTCTCAAACGATGTTTGCAGCAATCTTTCCGACGGAGCCACGAGTTCCTCGAACAGCTTCTCGCCCGGCCGCAATCCAATTATCTTCGTCTCAATGTCCTTTCCGGGCTCCAGCCCGGAAAGCACAATCATTTCGTTGGCAAGTTCCAGAATGTTGCGGGGGTTGCCCATGTCCAGCACAAAGGTCTCGCCTCCCTGCGCCAATGTGCCAGCGCACAGAATGAGCTGTACCGCTTCCTGGATAGTCATAAAGTAACGAACCACGTCGGGATGCGTGACGGTGACTGGTCCACCTTGGGCAATTTGCTTCTGAAACAACGGAATCACACTACCCCGGCTGCCCAGCACGTTTCCGAAGCGGACACATGCAAAGCGTGTTCTGCCTGAATGGATCGAAGATTGCACGAGCATCTCACCAATGCGTTTCGTCGCTCCCATAACGTTCACTGGATTGACTGCCTTATCGGAAGAAATAAAGACAAAGCGTTCCACGCCGAATTGCGCTGACGCGTGGAGAACATTGCTCGTGCCACCCACGTTGTTCAGCACCGCTTCGCACGGGTGCAATTCCATCAACGGTACGTGTTTATGCGCCGCGGCATGAAATACCATGTGCGGACGAAATCCAGAAAAAACCGCTTGCAGCCGGCCCGCATCACGCACGTCGGCGATCTGCGGTTCAACGGCGACAGTCGACTTGCGCCGCACAAATTCCTGCTCCAGTTCATAAATGGAGTTTTCGTCCTTATCAAGAATCGCAATGCTCGAGGGCGACAAGCGCGCCAGTTGCCGCACCAATTCACTTCCGATGGAGCCTCCCGCCCCCGTAACCAAGACACGTTTCCCCCGGTACGTGGAACCAGCGATCTGCTCGAATTCCAGCACCTCCACGCTTTCACGCCCCAGCACTTCCTCCATGCGAGTTTCTCGCAGTTGGCTGATGTGCATCTGGCCAGTGAGAATCTCCTGCAGGCTGGGTATGATTTTCGCCGGAATATTTGCGCGACGGCACTTGGCAAGGGCCAGCGCCAGCGTCATGCGGCTGGCGGTGGCCATGCTAATGATGACTTCGTCTACGCGATACTTTTCAACGAGTCTTTCAATCTGGTCGCCGCTCCCCGCCACCCGCGTATTACTGATCACGGACCCCAGTTTCTTAGGGTCATCGTCCACAAATCCCACCACATCGTAGGCGAGATTGGTCTCCAGTTCCTTTCGCAGCATGATTCCCGCTCTGCCGGCGCCATACAGCAGTACTCGCTTGGCGGGGAGTCCAGTTGCGGCTTTTGATCTTCTTTGCCTCGCATACAGAGCCCGGCGAAGCGCGCGCACGCTCATCGACAGAGTCAGGGAGAACGTTCCTTCCATCGCGATTACGCCGAGCGGGAGTCGCAACCATTCCTGCAAGGCGCCGTGACCGGGTGCAAAAAGTCGTAACGCCACGAGCGCGAGCGAAACAATCGCGGTCGACTTCGCCATCTCGATGGTGTCAGAAAAGGATACAAATCTCCAAACGTGCCGGTATATTCCGCATAGTACATGGACCAGCAGCCGGGCGGCAATGAGCACCGGCATCCACAGCAATAGCTGGCGCATGTCAGCGCCCGCCGGCCAAGCCTCGAAACGGATGGCGTACGCCGCAAAGAGCGAGAGGACGAAGGTTCCGCTATCCAGAATTACCTGGTTTAAGCGGGAATAGAGCGTGAATGATTTGTTCATAGATGACCCGCGAGCCTGTCTCGTCAATGGTGTATCACTGCTCGGCATGTTTATTTTTCGAGCCTACGTCTTCAGAGGTTTTTCGATCTGCTTCTCGGACGAAATCGCGGAGGCGCCCGTGGAACCAAAACTCGCGAATATCTTAAAAAACGTCGCGAATATCAGTCGCAGGTCCCCCAAGAAACTGACGTTGTCACAGTAAATGCAATCGATTGCTAATTTGGGAGGTAGAATCCTGTGGATATAGGCGCTTTCTTGATCCTCCTCACCCGCGAGTAGCTCCTCTTCATAGACATTCGCGCTGGGCCCTGTGATGCCCGGCTTCACCTCAAGAACTCGTTTTTGCCCTTCGGTGTATAGCGCTACATAGTGAGGAATTTCGGGCCGCGGCCCCACCAGACTCATTTCTCCAGAGGCGACATTCAACAGTTGCGGTAGTTCGTCGATCTTTGTCTTCCGCAGCCATTTACCCACCGTCGTGATTCGCTCATCCCCAGACGCGGTCAGCAAAGGGCCCGTTGAACCTCGCTCGTGGAGCATCGACCGAAATTTCAAAATTCGGAATTCGCGGCCGAACTGGCCGACCCTGGTTTGCCGGAAGAAAACCGGCCCGCGATCGGTCATCTTAATAGCGATCGCCACAACTAGAAAAAGCGGCCATAGAACCGCAAGCCCCGCCAACGCCGCCGCTGCGTCAAAATACCTCTTGCCGCTCCGGGAATAAAACGTCTCGCTCAATTCCGATCACTCGTAACCTATCGAATAAATTCGCGATTCACGTCTCGCAGCGCTTCAATCACTCGGCCGACATCGGCGTCATCCATGCCCGGATAGAGAGGAAGCGAAATCGCTCCAGAGAAGCGCTCTTCCGCATTCGGAAACTGTCCCTCACGATACCCAAGATGCCGTTGATATAGAGAGTGTAGGTGCAACGGTATGAAATGTACCGATGTTCCGATCCCGCGATTCTTCAATTCCTCGATCACCTGGTCACGACGGATTCTCAATGCCGCGGAATTCACGTGCACGACATACAGATGCCAGGCGTGACCCTCATCTGATGCCGTGGCCGGCGCCGTAAACCCCTCGAGCGTCTCCAATTCCTCGGTGTACTGCTCCGCAATCTCTCTGCGGCGTGCTTGCATCGCGTGGCACTTTCCGAGCTGCACCAGTCCGATAGCCGCTTGTAAATCTGGAAGGTTATATTTATAACCCGCTTCCGCAATGTCGTACTTCCAGCTACCTTCGGCGGTGTAGCGTTTCCAGGCGTCCTTGCTGATGCCGTGCAGGCTCAGTCTGCGCATCCGTTCCGCATATTCCTGATTCTCTGTCGTAGCCATTCCACCTTCGCCAGTCGTCAGCGTCTTCGTGGCATAAAAGGAAAAGCAGGTGATGTCTCCGATGGCGCCAATCATCTTCCCCTTGTAGCGGGACGGCATCGCGTGAGCCGCATCTTCGATTACCTTCATTTTGTTACGACGCGCTATTTCCAAAATACTATCCATTTCGCATGGATACCCTCCATAGTGCACGGGAACGACGGCCCGCGTGCGGCTGGTAACAGCTCTCTCGATCTCTGCCGGATCCATGTGAAAGGAACCATTTATGCAGTCCACGAGCACGGGTCGCGCCTTAAAGTACAGAACCACTTCGGCTGATGCCGCGAAGGTCATGGTCGGCAGAATCACCTCTTCTCCCTCCTGAAGACCAATCGCTGCGAGCGCCAGGTGCAACGCCGCCGTACACGAATTAACCGCGACCGCGTGCTCCGCTCCCACAAATCGCGCAAAACATGCTTCAAACTCCTTCGCGCGCGGACCGCTCGTCAGCCAGCCACTACGCATTACCTCGGCAACGCTTCGAATTTCTTCTTCCCCGATAAACGCCTGGTGAAACGGTAGAAATTTTGTTGCCAACAGTGACATTAAGAACTCCTCCTTGGCATCGTGCTCTAGACGCGATCGGTCGTGCGCGCTGGTTCTAGGCCAGACGATTTTGTTTGCGCCCCGCAGGCCGGCAAGCTTGCTACCCAGTCGGTTACGAGCTTGGACCATTGGTGGTGCAATTCCACGAATTTCCTGCCGTTGGCGCCGAGCTGCACCGTCAAATCACGATCGCTGAATAGCCGTGAGACCGCTTCCGCAAACGCTGGCGCATTTTCCGCCGGCACCACGATCCCGGCGTTGGCTCGCTCGATAAGGCGCGCTCCCTCCCCGTTCCCAAAAAATATGATGGGTTTTCCGGAAGCCAGCATGGGGAACATTTTTGATGGCCGGGCGCCTTCGAATATCGGAATATTTCGCAACGAAACCAAACCGCACTCGGCTATCGAATGGTACGGGGCCAACTGTTCGAGGGAAACGGGGTCAAGAAAAGTCACGTTGCTAAGCTCCAATCGCTTTTGCAGACTCTCTAAAGCCGCGCGCTCCGAACCGTCGCCCAGAAATAGAAAGTGTATGTTCCGATGGCTCTGCAGCAAATGCGCTGCTTCCAATACGTGTTCCAGACCATGCGCGCGTCCCAGCGTGCCAGCGTACAAGACGATTTGTTTCCCGGTTAGCCCCAGCCGTTCTTTCAGCCCGGCATCCTCGGGTTCCGGCCGATAGCGCCGGGTATCCGCCCCGTTTGGCAGAAAGAGGACTTTTTCGCGCGGAACATTTTTTTTCTCCAACAGGTCATTGCGTAGTCCCTCCGTTACGGCATTGACATACGCAGCTTTGCGATAGCTCCAACGCTCCAGCCAATAGAGTAGATCGAGCGCGATTCCCTTCCCCAGCAAACCCATTTCCGCGATCGTGTCCGGCCACAAATCTGCTATGTTCAAGATGAATGGAACTCCGCGTACCACCGAATATAAATAAGCCGGGACGCTCAGCATCAATGGAGGTGATTCCACAAAAAGGTAGTCCGGCTTTTTGGCGCGGGATAGCCCAACAATTGCGGTGACACAAAATGAACAGTAGTTCAGCATCCGCACCATGCCACTGCCAACCGAGGCGTAAACCCAAACGCGGTGGACTTCAATTCCATTGCGCATCTCGCGGCGGTAAAAACTCCCGCGATATTCGGGAAAGATCTCGCCTTTCGGATAGTTAGCCAACGCGGTGACAATTTCCACCTCGTGCCCGAGATCCCTCAGCTCCCGCGCCATAGCATCCAACCGCGTGGACGCAGCGCCAATCTCCGGCGGATAATATTGCGTGAAAATCAGAAATCTCATGACCTTCGTATTCTCCAACCCTGGCTATGAATCGCTCGGCCGCTCACGCAGTTACAAATTCCCGCCAGTTGATTTACCAGATGATGCTTCGCCGCGGCTTAGCGTGGTCGCGCGATTGCGCAGCGAAGTCGTGAACGTCGCGAAATCTTCAGCCAATCCAGGCTTGAACTTAGCCAGCGCGTTCTTCGCCAGCCAAATCGCCGGAGAGGAGAACAACGGTCGCGCCAGCGGATTTATCACCACTTTTCGTCCCAAGGCTCTTTTGCGAAATCCCAGGCCCAGCTTAAACTTTTCGACTTCCGGCAGCGGCTGAAACGACTCCAGCCCTTGCGAAACGTTTTGAATGCCTTCGCATTCCAGCATCGCTTTCGTCATCGCATAGGTTAAGGCGTTTACTGGGCTATATTTCAGATACTCCGACAAAGCTTGTGTGTGATAGAGATAGGCGTAGTCGTCGACGGTCACGGCCATCGAGTATCCGCACAATTGCCCCTCAACGAAGGCTCCTAAAGCATGTACGTTGGGTATCCCGGCGCACGCGGTCATGTACCGTCGCCAGACCGCTTCATCGGTCATCCACTCGACACCCGATCGGCCTTGACGTTCCAACGTGCTCCGGTTGATGGCGCAACCGCGCTCCGCCAGCAACGTAAAATCTGCGGGCCGAATTTCGCAGGATTCCAAGCCGCGACGCACGCGGCGCCGCGCGTCTGAGGAAAGCGCCTCGAGTGAAAAGGGCTTCTGCGAGCAAACATATTCAAAGCTGGGATCGCCTTCATGTTCTTCACAGGTATACCGCAGTACCGCGGCACCACCCCGGAAAAGCCGCGCCGCTGCCTGTGGTCGCAAATGCACACGCCGATGTTGCGGAATGCTTTCATAGAAAAATTTGCGCTTTTCCACCCACAGCGATCCTTGTGCTGCAAAAACGGGAAGTCCTTGCGCCTCGATAAAACGAACGTAACCGTCTTGTTGGTTTGCGGTTGGATGCATTTTGGATGGACTCGCACCACAGTGGGGATGCGTTTCCCCTCTCACGGCGTTGGCGCAACTTCCACTAAGTTCAGTTGACGTTGTGTACGCGCGCCCAAATCTCCAGGCTGATCGCGCGAAAGAGGAAATCCGCAGGCATCGCTCCGCGGTCTGCATTCAGAAAGCGTTGCGTTTCCCGTAACACCCTGCGCGCATCCAAAAAGCGCTCCATTCGCAACTTGCTGCCGGCCCATACGTCTCGCCGGCCATTGCTCAGTCCTTCCACCATCCAGCCTTTTTGCGGCACGTCAAACCCCAGCTTGGACTTGCGCAGCCGCACATCCTCCGGCATCGCGCCCTTCATCGCTTCCCGCAGCAGCCATTTGCTCCATCCGTCGTGCAATTTAAATTTCGCCGGGCAATTCACCGCGAACTCCAGCAGCTTGTAATCCATCAGCGGAAGCCGCGTTTCGATTGAATGCGCCATGGCGTTGCGGTCTTCCAGGTGCAGCAGCGCCGGGATACTACTCAGCGTCAGATCCATCTTCTGCCGCTCCGGAATCGATCCCATGGCGCCCAGGTTCAGCAGTTGATCCTCGAATGAGTCTTTGAATCCCGGTACCCCGACCCGCTCCAACACCGAAAACGAATTGCGAAATGGCGCTGGGAAATAGCGGCTGGCGTCGCTCATTTGCCAGCTGGAGCGCGTTCCGTTGCGCAGGCTGAGCAGCGCTTCGCGCACTACCCCAAGGTCTCCGCGCCGCGCCATGTCCCACAAATAGAAGTAGCGGTATTTTTGATAGCCGCAGAGCGCTTCGTCTCCACCCTGCCCGCCCAGCAGCACCGGTATATTCTGCTTTCGCGCCTCAGCCATCACGCACCATTGCGCGTAAATCCCTCCGCTCGGGAATGGCTCATCCTGGTGGTACATCACCGTATCTATGTTCGCCCAAAAGTCCGGCGACAGCGGGTACACCAGGTGCTGCACCGCGTCGATAGCTTTTCCCACCGACGCGATATACCGCCGCTCGTCCATCGACGGGTCTTCGATGCAGGATGAAAAAGTGTGAAATTCTTGTTGCGGCGACAGCCGCCTGGCCTCGCACGTCACCGCGGAAGAATCGATCCCGCCGCTCAGTGAAACTCCCACAGGCACGTCGCTGCGCAGCCGCAGTTTCACCGCGTCTTGCCATAGTTGCTTGAACTCTTCGCAGATCGCCTCGCCATCTTGTTCCGCGCTCTCCTCGACCGGACGGAGCATGAGCTCCCAATATTTCCAGACACTAATCTCCAGTGGATAGTTCAACCGCACGGTAAGCGCGTGGCCGCCCGGCAGCTGGTAGATATTCTCAAAAAAGGTCTCGTTCGAATAATCCGTGGTGCTGCGCTCCAAAAACTGATGCACCACTCGCGGATTTGCCGTGCGTGGCAGTTGCGCGCCGTGCACCAGTTGCTTGATCTCCGAACCCAGATAAAAGCGCCCCTCGTGCAGCGCGTAGTAAAAGGGTTTGACGCCGAAGCGGTCCCGCGCACAAAACAGCGTTTGCCGGCTGCGGTCCCACAGCGCAAACGCAAACATCCCGTTGAAATGTTGCAGGCAATCCTTGCCCCAATGCTGATACGCCCGCAACAGCACTTCGGTATCCGTGCCGGTACGAAAGTCATATCCACACTTTTCCAGCTCCGTGCGAACCTCGCGATAGTTATAAATTTCGCCGTTGTAGGTTACACAGAGCGCCCCATCCTCCACTTGCATGGGCATGTTGCCGTGTTCCGAAAGATCCAGAATCGCCAGCCGACGGCTTCCCAAGCCCACTACCGGGCGCTGCATCACGGGGCCGCCATCTTGATTGTGAATAATCTCGCCCCGGTACTCGGACCCTTGCGGAAAGTAGGCGAAACCAAAGCCGTCCGGTCCACGATGGCTTACCAGATGCGTCATGCTTGTCAACATCTGCGCATCCACGCCATCCAGCGCGACGATACCCGCTATTCCGCACATGCGGGTTCCATCAAATTCGTGTAGAGTCTGCACAATTCGCGCGCCTGCGAATCCCAGTTGTAAGACTCGCGTACCGCCTGTTGCCCGCGCCGCCCCATGCTCTCGGCCTCCGCGGGATTAGCGAGCACGTACTGAATGGCCTCGGCGATCGCCTCCGGCCGCAGCGGATCGACGAACACCGCACAATCCACATCGCGCAAGAGTTCGCGCCACAGCGGAAAATTAGAAGCGATCATCGGGATCCCGGCGGCCATATATTCGAACAGCTTGTGCGGCATGGCGCACAAGTTTTGTTCCTCCGGCAAATACAGCACCAGTCCCGCGCTTACGCGGCCCAGCAAGCTTACGATTTGCGCCCGGTTCAGCCTGCCGCGATAACGCACACGCGCCCACCCCGGATGCTGCGACAGCTCCCGCCGCAGGTCCTCGGGAAAATCGTCGCTGGCTATTTCCAGAGTCACTTTGGACGACTCCGGCAAGTGCGCCATGGCATGAATCATCTGGCGGATGCCGCGCTCCGGCAGGATGCCGCCCGGAAAAGCCACAGCAGGCTCGCGCATCTGCCACGGCGTTCTTTCTGCCCCAGCCAGTTCCACTGGGTCTGGAAAATTGTGGATTAGCACCGTTCGCGGGTTATAAGACACGAACCGCTCCGCGATCGGCGGCGATACCGTGATCAATGCGGAAAATTGTCGGCCAGCCGAGGTCTCAAGTTTTCCTATCATCCACGAGAGCACTCGGCGGCTCCACCACGGGAGATATTCCTTCAACAGGATGTCCTTCGGCACGTTCTCGTGAATGTCGTAGATGACCCGTTTCCCTCTGGCGCGCAGGAGCAGACCGGCCGGAATCAGCTCCGGATCGTGAAAGTGGTATAAATCGCCTTCCTGCCGCAGCGCTTCCCGGTAAACATTCCATGCCGTATACGTCATGCGCCGTAGCCGCCCCCGCCCCGCATGGATCGGCACGGCTCTAATATGCACCCCCTCAACACACTCGTCTCCGGTGTGCGGCGCGACAATCGTCACCTGGAATCCCGCCCGCGCCAAAGAGCGGCACTCCTTGCGGAAAATCCGATTATCGAACGCCGAGTGCACCGAAGTTAAATGAACAATTTTTGCGGGTTTCATGGCAGCCAAATAGTACCCAAGGAGATTTTCCGTGCCGTCCGAACGCATTTAAATTCCATTTGCAGACAGCAAAGCATCCACAATCTTCTGCGACGCCTTCCCTTCCCCATAGGGCGTCGCAACATGCGGCACGTTTTGCGGTGTCAGCACCGCATCGCGAATCTTCTGAGCGTTCGTGCCCACTACCCGGTTCGCGCCCAGCTCCACGGTCTCCGGCCACTCCGTCTTGTCCCGCAGCGTCACACACGGGACATTCAGATAAAACGCCTCTTTCTGCACTCCCCCGGAATCCGTCAAAATCTTCCGCGCGTGTTTTTCCAGCGAAATCATATCCAGATAACCCAGCGGTCCCGTCGGCCGAACTTTCCCATTAACCGAAATTCCCGCCCCCGCCAGCACTTTCTGCGTCCGAGGATGAATCGGAAACAGCACCGGCAAATCCAGCAACTGGGCCGCATCCAGAATCTGCCGTAGCGTCTCAGGACTCTTGGTATTTTCCGCGCGATGCAGCGTCAACAAATAATACCCCGCACTCTCCAGCGAAAAACGCTCCAGATTTGCCCGTGAATGTTTCTCCGCCAGCTCCACGTTATGCAGCAGCGCATCAAACATCACATCTCCCACCAGCGGGGTCCGCCGGTGCAGCGGATCTGCGCCCGAGCCGATTCCTTCGCGGTGCAAATTGTCGACCGCGCTCTGCGACGGCGCCAGCAGCAGCCTGCTCAAGTGATCCGCCACAATGCGCGCATGTTCCTCCGGCGCCCCCATGTCCGCGCTGCGGCACCCCGCTTCCACGTGCGCCAGCGGCAATTCCAGCCGCGCCCCCACCAGCGCGCCTGCCAGCGTGGAATTCGTATCGCCGTAGATAATCAGCCAATCGGCGCGCTCGCTCATCAACACCCGTTCCAGCCGCTCCAGCATCCGCGCTAGTTGTAATCCATGCGTGCCCGACCCTACCGCCAGGTTGTAGTCCGGCTCGGGAATCCCCATCTGCACAAAGAAAATTTCCGCCACATCCTTGTCGTAGTGCTGCCCCGTATGGACAATCTTGTGAATAATTTTCGGCGTGCCCCCGCGCTCGTTGTGACTGTCGATGGCCCGGCACAGCGGCGACAGCTTCACGAACTGCGGGCGCGCTCCGACAATGCTCACCCACGTTCGCGTCGAGCCGTCTTTCTTCGCCTCAATCGTCTTCGCTTCAACGGTATGCACGTTTGTAATTCCTCTCTGTGGTTTCATATTCATCTTTTGCGATTACGACCTCGCCCTACAACAGTCGGTTTCACACACTTACCAAACTCTCGTCCACACCCGCACTCCCGGTGCAACCACCAGATTGCGCACCGGAGTCACCTACGGCCTGTAACTACCGCAACGATCGATTAGTTTTGAACTCGGATTGGCTGCCGAAAATACGGCGAAGCTTGCTTTCAATTCACGCCGCTGGAATACGCATGCTGTTTCGCCTTCCCAATCATCGCGTCAAAGCGCGGCGCGCTTCGCGGATGAAAGGGATCGTACCCCGCGTTGTACGTCCCATAAATCCAGTTGTAGCGATACGACTTCAACAGTAGTTCCAGATACGGCTGCAAATCTTCCACGCTATCCGCGTCGCACTTCCCACACACGCCCTCCGTCATAAAGTCCGTCTTAAGCGTGCGGTCCCGCCAGAGAATCGTGGTCCCGCCCAGTTCAAGAATGTCCGGGTACTTTTGCAGCGCCGCATGAAACTCTTTTGCCCGCTCGGCGATCTTCCTTTGCAAGTCCGCCGCGGACAGCGAGCAATACCCTAGCCCGACTTCTCCGCCGGAGATCACCCTCAATCCGCTAAAGTTTTTCTGTTGAATTTCGTCCAGCATCCCGAGAAACACGTAGGCTGGCGACGGATAATACCCCACATGGTCCACCACCGTGAACGATGGTTGCCCCAAATCCGTGGCCAGCATCCACAACACCGCGTTGGGATACTCCTGATCCGCAATGTCCGCCATCTTCGCTCCCACCCTGCGCAACAGCTCGACGGTTTCCGCAGTGCTCTTCCTCGCCTGCTTGGCCAGTACCGCGATGTCGTACGCCTTGTAGTTCAAATAAAATTCCGGATCTAGCACAATCCCCGGAGTCTTCACCTCCCGCGCCGCCTTCAAGCAATTCTTCCACGTCTCCAGAAAATCCTTTTGCGCCCCAGAGACATTCTCCAAATCCGCGCCGGCGATCCGCAGGAAGTAAGGGTCATTCGCACTCGGACTTTTATACGAAGGATCGTGCGTCACCATGCGGCTGAAATACAGCCACGGCCAAAAATCCTTCTTCGTGTATTTTCTCCATTCCCGCATCTTCGCCGTCATCTCCTCCGCGCTCGGAATCGGCCCGGAGTCATTTGGCGCCACAAACGAAGCCACCACCCCGTCGTACGACGATTGGTCAAATAGCCGCAGCTTCTCCGGTGTGTACGTGGAAGCCTTCACGGAAGAAACCAACAGCAAATAATGATCCCCCAGTGGACCACGGCTAGCAGAACCCAACGCAGTCGAGACGACCTCGCGCTCCGGAGCACCAGCCTGCATGGCCAGCGCGCACGCCAACACCACCAAAACGCCTTGCGTCCAGCGCGTCATCGCGTGCATCCTCTTCATCCGCGCTACTCTTTAACCATAAACGCCACGTGCGTATAAAACGTCGCGAATCCCAACCCTTCCCACTGCCGGTAAAACGCCCTGGTATAATCCCAAAACGCCGAAAACTCGTCTTCCAGCTCGCGGAATTCATCGAACAGCACCAGCGATCCCGGCGCCAGGAAATCGTTCAATTTGGCCAGGCAATACAGCGCCGAGGAGTACAAGTCGCTGTCAATGTGCACCACCAGCCGCCGGTCGTTCCGAAACGTCTTCAGAAATCCGGGCAGCGACTCCTGAAATAATCCCTTCACGCAGCGCGCCCGGGCATCGCCAATCTCCGGCATCTTCCCCTGCACGTGAAATGCGCCCTTGGGATGGTTGGCGTTCCAATCCTCCGGCAGCCCTTCAAAGGTATCGAATCCATAAAATGAACTCTGCGGGTTGGAATTGAGTTCGCACCACTTTTTCAGTGTCACACCTTCCCATACGCCAAATTCCAGATATTGAATCGGTTCATTCGCCAAAATCTCCCGGTTCAAATACTCATACAGGTGAAATCGGCTCTCGAACTCCTTCGCGTTCCTGAATTTGTCGTCCAGCACCTGCTTGTACAGCACATTCTTGTTTAGCACTTCAAAAAGCGGAATGCGCTTTCGGTACAGAAACGTCGCCCACTTTCGGGGGTTCTTAATCAGCGGCATTTCCCGTTATTCCTCTTCTTGGAAATCGCTAGTCTCAAAGCAAAACGACATTCACATCTTGCTGGCTTCAGCTGCCCACCATCACGCTGACAGGTCTCGCCACACCACTGGCCGTTCCGCGTCTCGTGCGTGCGCGCACTAATCGCACCAGCCATTGGCCGCAAGCTAAGGCCATCAGCGCTATGATTACTAACAGCCATCTTCCGCGGAACAATATCCAAATCCCAAAATGCTCCAGCCACACCGCCTCCGCATCCAGCCGATTCCCGTACCCATTCCAGCGGTCGCGATACCACAGAAGCGTGGCATCCCGCGTCGCGCTCCCTAGCGCATTTAGCTCCGTAATGTGCACCAGGTGATAACCCAAATCGCGGTGCACCCCGCGTGGCGCCCGTGTCAGATGTGTCAAGTCGTACGAACTCCCGTCACCCAGATCGTAAAGCGGCAGCGCCGCGTGTAGCGTCCGCATTCCATCTGCGAACAAACGCCCGGCCTCCACATTTCCCGTTTGCGCCAGGTCATACAGCCCCAACAGCGCGAACATAAAACCGTTCAGCGTGTAGCTGGGATCGGGCTGCGTCGGATATTCCTCAAAAAATGGCATGCTCATGGCGTCGGCCGCTGGCGCGAATCCCAAAAACTCCCGCCTCACTCCGCCCTGCTGCACCGGTTTCTCGAACGGCAGCATCCCGCGCTTCGCCGCGTGTAAAAATCCCGCGTCCCCGCCCAACGCATAAGCCCGCGTCAATACCGACAAGGCCAACCCTTGCGTCATTGCCGACGCCCACGGCGCATGCATCGTCTCGTCCAGCGTGCTGTGCGTCAGGTCGAAATCGTGTGCCCAGCAGCCGCAACTCTCGTCCTGATGCGCCCGTAGCCACTGCGCGATCTGCAGGAATTGCGTCCGATCCTTCTCTTTCCGCCCGTCAAGGAATCGGTCATACGCCAGCAATCCAATCAACGAAACCGTCGTAGCGTTATACGATTTGCCGGCGCTGTACTGCACGTAGGGGATTCCTTGCGCGTCCAAAAAGATGCGCCGTTCCAAGGGCACCCACGAACTGCTCCAGAACGGAAAGCGCCCTGCGGCGCTGTACGCCGTGAATTTCGCCGCTGAAAAATAATTCGCGTGAGCGGATAGCGGCGACGACCCAAGAAGCACCGTCAGCAACACCGCCAATTCGATAATTCGCCGCCCCAGCCGCATCCTCTTCGTCCGCCTCAATTCGTGCGCAGTACTGCTGAAAACGGCTCCAGATCCGGCGTCCATTCCCCGGGTGCCTCGGCGTTTTCCACGGCGTCGTTCATCACCGCATTCATCTCTCCGATAAATTGCGCTCCCCGCACCGCCAATCCCACCCACATCCAAAAAAAGCCCGTTAGCACCCAATTAAAATAAGTAAACATCCCGATGTTCATGAACAACGCCATGCACAGCATCGCGAATCCCGCGCGTGTCAGCAACGCATTCCCGCGCAGCCTGTCCTCGACCTCTGGACTCATGAACCGCAGCGCTCGCAGCGTTCGCCGAATGCGAAACAATGGCCACAGATAGTACGCCCCATAAATCACGAACCCGATGCCGCCATAACATTTCATCACGTCCAGATACTCGGAGTCCGTGTACGCCTCCTCGAAAATCGCTTTTGCCGGCCCATGTCCCACCCAGGGCGATTGCACCACATAGTCGCCGGCATCCAGCCACAGGGAATCCAGTCGCTCCCGCAACGATGTCACTTGCGTGGGATTCGAAAGCTCTTGAAATCGCGTGGCCGCGAAATACGATTCTCTCTGCACCACCACGAACACTCCCGCAAACACCGCCACCAGAAACAAAAGCCCGGCCAATTTCGCTCCGCGCCCCCGCGCGGACATCGCCATACCCAGCACCAGCAGCAAACCCAGAATTGATGCCAGCAAGGCGTAGCGCGAGCTGGTCAGCGTTATCGTCACCGCGCACAGCAACCCGATACCGAGATTCCTCAACCGGCTTCCACAGTCGAACAAGAACGCCAGCGTATACACCACCAGCGTCCAGCTCAAAAACTCCCCAAATACGTTGGGATTCGCCATCGTCGAGTGCACTCGCTTGTACAGCAGCAGCGCCAGATAGTTGTGTCCTTCGTCTCCGTAAAAATGCTGTAAGCGCGCCGCAATCTCCAGATTCAAAAATTGCGCCCACCCGAACCCGCAAACCAGCGCGGTGGCCAGCGCAAAGTAATTCAACAGCCGCTGAATGCCCCTCTCGGACATTTCCGCTTCGTATGCAAACGTGAAAAATAACACCGGCAACCAGCACTTCAATACTTCAAACAAATCCCGGTACAGCAGTTCGTGTCCCAGCACGATCGTCCCGTACGTCAGCGACGCGCTTACGGAAATCGCAAACAGCGTCCCGATCACGTAAAACGGATGGAATCGCGCGCTCTTCACCGTCCCGGTGAGCATCGTCCAGCCGTAAGCGGCTATCAGCGCCACCAGCAGCACCGTTTCCGTGCGGATGTACGGCCAGCTCGGCCCCAGTGCGATCGCCGGCGCCGTGATCGACACGCACAACAGCAGGATCAACCCCGCTTCACCGAGGAATTTCGCAATCCACGTTCGCGGTAGCACTGACCCGGCTTCGATCATCTCCGCTACTTGAGAATCCGCGCTCATCATTGATCCTTTTTGCATTGCCACGCCGCGCTTCCGGCGATTTCTTCCACCGATGTCAGACTGCCGCCGTTGGGCGCACCCAGCTCACCAATCGCGTCCACACCTGCCCGTAAGGCGCCAACTCCGCAATCGATGGCACGTACAACGCTTTCCAGCTGACTCCCAGCTTCCGCGTGAGCGTCGCCGCCAGTAACAAGGAATTAACCAGGTACGCCAAAGAAGACGCCAGCGCCGCGCCCCGAATCCCCATGCGCGGGATCAGCAATAAATCCAGAATCACCGTCACGATCAACGTGACGAACGCAAAGATCCCCGAATATTCCGGCATTCCCCGCGCCAGCAAATCCGCGCTCATGACTTTGGCGCTCGCCAGCGCCACCGTCCCCGGCAGGATCCACCAGATCACCGCCACGCTTGGAGCAAACTTCGCTCCAAATACCAATGGCACTAGCCACGGACTCAGCACCGCCACCACCAGTGCCGAAATACACGCCAGCGCAAATACCTGCCGGCACACCAGGCTCGTAAATGCGGGACCGGACTTGTCCAGCGTCCGTGCCGTTCGCGGCAAAATGGCCACCGCCGCCGCATTCGGAAGTTGCCACAGCGCTTCCGAGATAATTACTCCCAGTGCGTACAGCCCCACGTCCGTGGTGCTCAGGTAATAGTTCACGATGAACACGTCCAGCCGGTAGTTAAAAAACGT